>JADJYJ010000015.1 GCA_016719785.1 Candidatus Amarolinea dominans | reverse complement strand
GGGATAGAGAATTTGGCCGGCAGAGAAGGCTGTCTCGAAACGGCCGGCCGAGAAACGAACGATTCTCTGTCCCAAGCCCCAGGGTGACACAGCATCCAGCACGTAGAGTCGCCCCAGCGCGTCCACGGTCAATGCCTGGAGTTTTTCCAGGCTCCCCTGGTCCGCACGACCGGCGCTAATCTCGCCAAGCACGCGCCCATTCGCGTCCAGGTGTTGGATGCGCCCACGGTTCTTTTCGAGGACGTAAAACGTACCATCGGGCGCGGCGGCCAGATGGTCGGGGTGCTCGAAGCTGCCGAGCGTGGCGAAGGCGCGTGCCCCAGGCGCTCGAACGGTGACCATTCCAGTCGTAAGTGACAACCTGGGGTCCGTCGGTCAGCACAAGCAGGCGGTTGTCGGTGGCAGCCAGCGCGATAACGCCGGCTGGCAGAGCAAAGCTGCTCAAGAAGGCGCCTTGTGCGTCATAATGTTTGACCACGCTGTCATCGAGTTCATGGACCCAGAGACTGTGATCAGGCGCGAGGGTCAGCGCGCGCGGCGAGTAGAGAAAGCCCGGCTGACCGTTGACCGCGCCGATCCGCTGCCCTTCTTCCCAACTGGGCAGGATGCGTATGACGCCGAACAGCGCCGGTGAACAGTAGGCGACGCCATCGGTGTCCACGGCCAGGGCGCCGCTGGCGCAATCAACCTCACGGGAGCCTTGCGGCGCGCCGTCAGGCGCGAAGCGTGACAGGCGCTGATACGTTTGATTCCCTGTTACGCGGCCGGTGAGACTCAAGACGAAGATGCGTCCGGCGGCATCGGCATCTACGCTGACCGGATCGGACAGGCCGTCAGGGTCGCCATCGGCCCAGCGGCCAACCTGGCGCACGAAGTCGCCCTGCAGAGTGAAGACCTGCACCCGGCTGTTGTTCGTGTCGGCCACGTAGACGCGGTCGCCGCGCACGGCGATGCCGCGCGGGTTGTAGAATTCGCCCTGACCCCGACCGAGGCGCCCGAAGGTTCGCAGGAAGACGCCAGCGGCTGTGAAGACCTGGACGCGATGGTTGCCGGTGTCCGCGACATAGACGTTGCCTGCGGCGTCGAGCGCGATGTCGGTGGGAGCGGTCAGTTCGCCGGCGACGGCTGCTGCGCCCCACGTGGCAACCCAGCGAAAGGTTGACGGGTCGGCATGGGAGGACGCGGGCGGCAGATCGGCCAGCGCCGGCGGAGATAACACCGTGAAGTTGGCTACGCCGGCAAGGGCAAAGGCCGCAGCCAGCAAGCAGCGCAGCGCGCGCGGGAAAATTATCTTGGTGAATGTGGTGGGGAGGCCCACGTCTACAAGACCCTGGACGGTCTCGCCGATGGCCTCGCGGATATTACTTCTCATCGGATCCCTCCTCGACTTTCTATCACATTGTGATATACCTGTCAAGTGCGTGCCTATTGAACCAGCAGTTCCAAATGTAGCACACATTCAACCACAAAGAGCACATGCGGGGGTTGGTGAACACAAAGAAACGGCAGATCAGACGCAAATCGGCAACTTCTCTGCGTTCTTTGTGATCTCTGTGTGGTAAAAAACCAGGCTACATTTGGAACTGCTGCTATTGAACGGCGCAACGCTACCCCGCCACGAAGCGCCCATCTTCCAGCGCCCGCGCCTGACCCAGGGCGACCAGGGTGGCGAGCCATTCGGCCACACGGGGGGGCGTGGCCCCGCTGAACGCGGCGGCGACTTCGGCCGCGGTGACGGGTCGGTCGGCGGACGCGGCCAGAGCGGCGCGTACGGCGGCCGCCTGCGCGGCCATGGCCTCGGGCCAGGGCGCACTCAGAAACCCGGTTTCTCCGGGAAACCGGGTTTCTGGCTCCTCGATCTCGAAGCCGGCCTGCTGCGCCTGCGGCGCGGACCCGGCCGGCGCCTGGTAGTCCGGCCGCAGCCAGCGGATGACGCCAGCCGCCTCTTCCGCGGCCCGCGCCGCGTTGAGCGCGACCAGCCGCGTCAAAATCTCCTCGTCAGGCAAATCCGCCGGCCAGCCGTAAGCCTCGGCAACGGCCGCATCCAGGTCGTCGTGCAGTTGTTCGAGGATCGAGACCAGCCCTTGCGCGTGGATGATCCCCTCTTTGGCGGTCAACGCCTCGCCGCGCGCAGCTTCGCCAGCACGTTGTACTGGTCGGTCAGGGTCAGCTTGGGGTGAAGCGCCTGCTGGCGCTTGCGGTGACTGTCCAACTCCTCAGCGATGGCGCGGATGCGGGTCTTTTGCGCATCGGTGGTGGCGGGGAAGGAGAACTTCTCGAAACAGGCGGTCTTGACGTAGACCGGATCGTTGCCGACGCCCAGCCACCCGCCCGCCTTCAAAGCCCAAGTTGTGTGGATGCGGCTCGATAGGACACCGAGGAAATAGCCATCTTCCAAAGCTATGTTGACGAGTTTGTTGTCGGGCAAGATGGTCTTGTCGAGAAACACGAAGAAGCGGTGTCTTGACGTCTCAACTGTTGCAATATAGCGAGACAATCCTGAAAGCTGATCTCTGAGCTTCGGGTTGGTCTCACCAAACAGCCACCAGTTTTCTCGACGTGATTTTCGGTTGTTCTGATCTCGCTCTGGCTTCACGCGTTCATAAACCCACTGGTAGACCTCCGGGAAACGTCGCCGCACATCTTCTGCGGTCAAGCCGAAAAGGTCAATGACCATCACATTCCTGGAGGTCGCTGTCAAGTCGCGGCCGTTTCGGTAGAGCCGAATGTGCTTTTCCAGACCAGGGATTCGCCCCAGACCCTAGCTGTTTCGCCTCATGTGGTGTCACGATGAAACCAGAGCCAAGCAGTTTGACACCTGGATTGCTTACGTTCCTGTTGGCCCTGAAGCGATTGGGCGTTGCCGGTTATATCCACCCCGATCAGGTCGGTCAAGCAGCTCAACGCCCCGAAGACAGGCGCAGCGCAATCTTGGCGATTGCCGTCTCCGGTCAGCGGCTCGCCTGACGACCCTGGCCAATGCACCGTCACTTCGCCCGCTTCCGCGACCGTGATGGCAATTCCACCCACGGCTGATCGGGGATGGCAAACCACGGGTGGTCAGGAATGGCGCAGACCAGCGCCAGCGGTCGTCGGCGCCCAGGTGGTGCTGATTTAGACGCGGCGGTTGAAGGTCTGGCGCAGGCTGTTGGTGGTGATGAAGCCAAAACGGCGCAATTGGCCGCGGCGCACCAGTTCGGCGGCCTTGTCCCACCAGAACATCACGTAATCCGCCGAGTCGGGCACGTTGGGGTAGACGCGGCGGATCGTTTCGGCGTAGCCGTCGCCCAACGCCTCGCGCATCCGGCCGGCGCCGATGAACGGCGGATTCCCCACGACGAAATCAGCCTGCGGCCATGCGGCCGGCCGTGGGTTGAGGTAGCGCCAGGCCGGCACGCGCGCGGTCTCGTCGGGCACTTGCTCGCCGGTGACGGGGTGCCGCCTGGTCGTGCGGCCGTCCCAGCGGGTGACGGGGCGGCCCGCGGCGTCCAGCAGCGGTTCGACCGCGTCCCAGGCCAGCACCGCGTCGCGGCACTCGATGTTGTGGAAGCTGCGGATGATCGGCTCGGCGATGTGTCCCAGGTCTCCCTCGGTGCGCAGCCGCCACTGCAAATAGCCGATCCACAGCACCAGTTCGGCGATGGCCGCGGCGCGCGGGGAGATTTCCAGGCCCAGGAATTGGCGCGGCGAGACGGTGACGCTCTCCACGTCGAGCAGCATCTGGCTGCCGCCCAACTGCCCGCGCACCTCCAGCACTTCGGCCTGCAGCCGCACCAGGTGTTCCAGGCTGACGTAGAGGAAATTGCCCGTCCCGCACGCGGGATCCAAGACCCGGACGCTCGCCAGGCGGCGCTGGAAGGCCTCGACCTCGGCCAGCGCTCCCTTGATCTCGCCCTCGTCGGCCAGGCGCGCGGCCGCGGCTTGCACCGCTTCCCATTCGCCGCGCAGCGGCTCGACCAGTGTCGGCAGCACCAGGCGTTCGACATAGGCGCGCGGGGTGAAGTGCGCGCCCAGCTTGTGCCGCTCGGCCGGGTCCAGCGCCCGTTCCAGCAGCGTGCCGAAGATGGCCGGCTCCACATCGCGCCAATCGGCCTGCGCGGCCTCGATCAGCAGTTGCAGTTGATCCGCGCTCAGCGGCAGCGCGCTCGCGTCCGCGAACAGCCCGCCATCGAAGTGCTTGATGGGCACGCGCAACGCCAGCGAGAACCCGCCGGCCGCCATCGTGCGCCACAGCTCTTGCACGAAGGCCGGAAAGTGCGCCACGTTGTGGCGGGCATCGGCCAGCAGTTGCGTAAAACTACCGGGCGGCAGCAGCCCCACATCCTCGGCGAACATGGTGAAGAGACAGCGCATCAGGAAATGGGCCACGGTCTGGGGATCGTGCTGTCCCTCCAGCGCCCGCGCCAGCCGCGCCAGGCGGTCGGCGATGTCGCGCGTCACCCGTGCGCTGCGCCGGCTGGGGTCCAGACTCATGGGGTCGAGCCAGAGCTGGCGCAGGAGCGTGCGCACGTCCGGGTCGGCCAAATCGGTCAAACTGATGCGGTAATGGGCGGGGTCGGGGAAGGGGACGTAGTTGCCGCCGCTGCGGGTGAATTCGCTGTAGAGCGCCAGGCTGTCGCCCACATCGGCGACGATCAGGAAGGGGGGCCGGCCGCCGTCCGCGACCTCGGCGGGGGGCAGATTGCGCGCATACGACTGCGCCTGCTGCCGCGCCCGTTCCATCGCGGTGTCCCAGGATGCGGCCCCGCGCAGCGCCGTGCCGCGTTTGCGCGCCCGGCCCGCCGCCTGTCCGGCCAGCGAGAGCGCGGGCGTACCCGCGTCGCCATCGCGACCCTGCTTGGCCTCCAGCACGAAGCAGCCGCGGCGGTAGAGGTCAATGCGGCCGGTCGCGCCGTGGGGCAGCGGCACCGATTTCTCGAAGACATAGGCGTTGGCAGCCTCGTCGGGCGTGGTTGGATTGGGGCGGTCCACCTCCAGCACGTCGCACAGCTCGGAGAGGAAAGGCTGGCAGTTGGCGCGCTCGGCCGCGCCGGAGGCACGCCAGCGCGCGATGAAGGGGGCAACGAGGGCCGGTTGGTCGGTCATAATTACTCAGTATAGAAATGAGGTCTCAGTTCCTCATCCGGTATGTATTGGCTTGCCTGTCGGAAAATGGCTCGCAAGGTACCGGTATCGAGTTCCCGATGACGCGGAATCGTCAATATCTGTTTCTGGCCATACGGGCCAATGCGCCGCAACTTGACGTGACTGCCTTCCTGCGCGTGTACGATGAAACCAAAGCCTTCCAGTATCTGAATGACCGCGGATCCTGAGAGGCGGCGCAGTTTAGGCATATACCGGCTCCATCTCCATGGTAACCAATAGCGGAGGATGCGCGACCAGTCCTAACTCTGCCAGATCCTCACCCTTTAAGTGAAGGTGAATTGCCTCGCGCAGATTCTGCACCGTTTCATCGAGCGTCTGGCCCTGAGTGACCACAGCCAGGTTGAGACACTCGGCCACGTACCCCGATTCATCGCCTGGATAAATCACTGCCTGGATTGTGTAGCGTTGTGCCATGTTGCCTCCCAAGTTTTTCTCGAATACGAACACGATTACAATTTCACCCACACCAGCCGGTCGAAGCCGAGCGCCACGATGGCGAAGGTGTGCAGGCGCAGCTTGGCGCCATAGACGGTCTGGAGCGTGGCGCGGTAGTCCGTCGCCTTGCGCGTCGCCTCGGCCAGCGCCGCCGCGACCAGGGGCCGCGACGCCAACTCCTCGCGGGACGTCGCTTTGACCGCCTCACCGGTCAGGCCCAGGTCGCTCAGCGGGATGTACTTGAACTCCAGCAGCGCATCTTGCAGCGTGTACTTGCGCATGTCTGGCCGCACGATCAGTGTCATATCGGCATAACTGCGTTCCAGCGCCGGCTCCGAATCGGTGATATAGAACAGGTCGTCGAACAGCAGCGTCAGAAACGCCATCTTCACCGTCAACTCATTCGCCCAGCGGTAGTCGCGGTTGTCGAGCACCCGAAAGTAGCGCGTTTCGATGAAGTCGCACAACGGTTGCAGATCGCCGTGATAGTAGACCGCTTCGACGGCCGCGCGCATCGCGGCCCGCTCGCCGAACTCCGGCAGCAGGCGGTCACGCAGTTGCTCCACGTACAGTTTGCGCGCCACCAGATTCGGGATGCGGAAGGCCAGTTTGCCTTCCTCGGTGATCCGCTCCAGTGTCAGCACGCCGAAGTAGTAGAGCAGCGAGACCATGAACGTCTCGTCCTTCACCTGGGTCAGCACATCCTCCACGCCGAACCGCTGCGCCAGCCGTGGGATGGTCGGCGGCGTGTCGGGATTCAGGATCGCGGCCAGCACCGGCGCGCCGTGCGGCAAGCCCGCAATGTACGCGATCTTCCCGCGATCCATCGCCAGGTTGCTGTCGAGTAACTCGCGTGGCGGGCTGCAGGTCTCCGCCAGGTGTTGCAGGAAGTACAACGCCAGCGTGGGATTGTAGACCAGTTCCGCCGGCTCCTCGCCAAACGCATAGCCGTTGTAGAAGGTGCGCATGGTGTCCTGCGCCGCGGTGCGCGCCTCCGGCGCCAGTTCGCACTCCCCCGCGACCTGCGCCAGCAATCCCTGCATCTCCGCTTCCGTGAACCCGCACAGCAGTTCCAGACCGATCTTGAACGAAACATCCCGCGCCACGTTATAACCGCTGCTCAAGTCGCTGAGCACAATTGGCGCGACGCCGGTGGTGAAGGCGCGATCCAATCCCAGGCCGCTGCCGGCCCCTTTCACCGCCTTGAACACCGTCTTGAGCAGCCCCTCGCCGTAGAGCAATGCCTTGTAGCGGTCGGCGCCGCCTCCGATATCCCTCCTACAGGGGGACTCAGGGGGGGGGCGACTCATCAGTACCTCGTTGGCGAAGTTGTCGTATTCGTCAATCAGCAGATAGAGGCGATAGTCCGTCGCGCGCACCGCCGTCAGCAACGACTCAAAGGAAGCGATAGCATTGGTGGGGTGAACGGTGATCGGGTAAGCCAACTGCTCACGATAGGTCTCCGCGAACCCCTGAATACGCGCGTTGATGTGAGCATGCACCGCCTGCCCGATCTCAGCGATGCCGCCCTGCGCGCTGACCAGTGAGAAGTCCCATCGCAGGATGAAGTAGCTGTTGTGGCCCGGGGTCGGGTTGCGCCCGATCGCCAGGTCGCCGAACAACTGCGCGAACTCGCCGGCCTTCGCCACATCGTAGTAGTTCTCCAGCGTAGAAAGCCACAGGCTCTTGCCGAACCGCCGCGGCCGCAGGAAGACCAGTTGTTTCCCGGCCTCTTCCACCAGCGCAATCCGGTCGGTACGGTCTATGTACACATAGCCTTCCGTTCTGATGGTATAGAAATCACTGATACCGTAGGGAAACTTTAACATTGCCGCGCCTCTTATAGTTTGCGCCACACCAGCCGGTCGAAGCCGAGCGCCACGATGGCGAAGGTGTGCAGGCGCAGCTTGGCGCCATAGACGGCCTGGAGCGTGGCACGATAGTCCGCGGCCTTGCGCGTCGCCTCGGCCAGCGCCGCCGCGACCAGGGGCCGCGACGCCAACTCCTCGCGGGACGTCGCTTTGACCGCCTCGCCGGTCAGGCCCAGATCGCTCAGCGGGATGTACTTGAACTCCAGCAGCGCGTCCTGCAGCGTGTACTTGCGCATATCCGGCCGCACGATCAGCGTCATATCGGCATAACTGCGTTCCAGCGCCGGCTCCGAATCGGTGATGTAGAACAGGTCGTCGAAGAGCAGCGTCAGAAACGCCATCTTCACCGTCAACTCATTCGCCCAGCGGTGATCGCGGTTGTCGAGCACCCGAAAGTAGCGCGTCTCGATGGAAGTCGCACAACGGTTGCAGGTCGCCGTGATAGTAGACCGCTTCGACATCCGCGCACCGCGCCCGCTCGCCGAACTCCGGCAGCAGGCGGTCGCGCAGTTGCTCCACGTACAGTTTGCGCCACCAGATTCGGGATGCGGAAGGCCAGTTTGCCTTCCTCGGTGATCCGCTCCAGTGTCAGCACGCCGAAGTAGTAGAGCAGCGAGACCATGAACGTCTCGTCTTTCACCTGGGTCAGCACATCCTCCACGCCGAACCGCTGCGCCAGCCGTGGGATGGTCGGCGGCGTGTCGGGATTCAGGATCGCGGCCAGCACCGGCGCGCCGTGCGGCAAGCCCGCAATGTACGCGATCTTCCCGCGATCCATCGCCAGGTTGCTGTCGAGTAACTCGCGTGGCGCTTCACATTCACGCTGCAATGTCTTGAGGAAGTAGAGTGTCAGCGTGGGATTGTAGATCAAAGCGGTCGCGCGCATGCCAAAGCGATAACCGTTGTAGAACGTGCGCAGCAGCGTCAATGCTTCCGTGGTTTGCGCCGGAGACAGGTCGCACGTCTGGCCCACTTGTGCCAGGAGCGCCGCAACCTCCGCCTCGTGGAAGCCGCACAAGTCATAGAAATCAGGGAGTAGCGAGAGGTCCTCGGCGACATTATAACCGCTGCTCAAGTCGCTGAGCACAATTGGCGCGACGCCAGTGGTGAAGGCGCGATCCAATCCCATGCCGCTGCCGGCCCCTTTCACCGCCTTGAACACCGTCTTGAGCAGCCCTTCGCCGTAGAGCAATGCCTTGTAGCGGTCGGCGCCCGCCGCCGATATCCCTCCCTACAGGGGGGGACTCAGGGGGGGCGCGGCTCATCAGTACCTCGTTGGCGAAGTTGTCGTATTCGTCAATCAGCAGATAGAGGCGATAGTCCGTCGCGCGCACCGCCGTCAGCAACGACTCAAAGGAGGCGATAGCATTGGTGGGGTGAACGGTGATCGGGTAAGCCAACTGCTCACGATAGGTCTCCGCGAACCCCTGAATACGCGCGTTGATGTGAGCATGCACCGCCTGCCCGATCTCCGCGATGCCGCCCTGCGCGCTGATGAGCGAGAAGTCCCAGCGCAGGATGAAGTAACTGTTGTGGCGCGGGGTCGGGTTGCGTCCAATCGCCAGGTCGCCGAACAACTGCGCAAACTCGCCGGCCTTCGCCACATCGTAGTAGTTCTCCAGCGTAGAAAGCCACAGGCTCTTGCCGAACCGCCGCGGCCGCAGGAAGACCAAGTGTTTCCCCGCCTCTTCCACCAGCGCAATCCGGTCGGTCCGGTCTATGTACACATAGCCTTCCGTTCTGATGGTATAGAAATCACTGATACCGTAGGGAAACTTTAACATTGCCGCGCCTCCTTATAGTTTGCGCCACACCAGCCGGTCGAAGCCGAGCGCCACGATGGCGAAGGTGTGCAGGCGCAGCTTGGCGCCATAGACGGCCTGGAGCGTGGCACGATAGTCCGCGGCCTTGCGCGTCGCCTCGGCCAGCGCCGCCGCGACCAGGGGCCGCGACGCCAACTCCTCGCGGGACGTCGCTTTGACCGCCTCACCGGTCAGGCCCAGATCGCTCAGCGGGATGTACTTGAACTCCAGCAGCGCATCTTGCAGCGTGTACTTGCGCATATCCGGCCGCACGATCAGCGTGGCGACTTTCGGAGAAAGCGCCGTCATATCGGCATAACTGCGTTCCAGCGCCGGCTCCGAATCGGTGATATAGAACAGGTCGTCGAACAGCAGCGTCAGAAACGCCATCTTCACCGTCAACTCATTCGCCCAGCGGTAGTCGCGGTTGTCGAGCACCCGAAAGTAGCGCGTTTCGATGAAGTCGCACAACGGTTGCAGATCGCCGTGATAGTAGACCGCTTCGACGGCCGCCCGCATCGCGGCCCGCTCGCCGAACTCCGGCAGCAGGCGGTCCCGCAGTTGCTCCACGTACGGCTTGCGCACCACCAGATTCGGGATGCGGAAGACCAGTTTGCCTTCCTCGGTGATCCGCTCCAGCGTCAGCACGCCGAAGTAGTAGAGCAGCGAGACCATGAACGTCTCGTCTTTCACCTGCGTCAGCACATCTTCCACGCCGAACCGCTGCGCCAGCCGCGCAATGGTCGGCGGCGTGTCGGGATTCAGGATCGCGGCCAGCACCGGCGCGCCGTGCGGCAAGGCCGCAATGTACGCAATCTTCCCGCGATCCATCGCCAGGTTGCTGTCGAGTAACTCGCGCGGCGCTTCACATTCCCGCTGCAATGCCTTGAGGAAGTAGAGTGTCAGCGTGGGATTGTAGATCAAAGCGGTCGCCCGCATGCCAAAGCGATAACCGTTGTAGAACGTGCGCAGCAGCGCCAATGCTTCCGTGATTCGAGCCGGAGACAGGTCACACGTCTGGCCCACTTGTTCCAGGAGCGCCGCGACTTCTGCCTCGTGGAAGCCGCACAGGTCATAGTAATCCGGGAGTAGCGAGAGGTCTTCGGCGACATTATAGCCGCTGCTCAAGTCGCTGAGCACAATCGGCGCGACGCCGGTGGTGAAGGCGCGATCCAGCCCCATGCCGCTGCCGGCGCCTTTCACCGCCTTGAACACCGTCTTGAGCAGCCCCTCGCCGTAGAGCAGCGCCTTGTAGCGGTCGGCGCCTTCCACCGCGTGACTCATCAACACCTCGTTGGCGAAGTTGTCGTATTCGTCAATCAGCAGATACAGAGGATAGGGCGTTTGGCGCACCAGCCCCAGCAAAGCTTGAAAGGAGGCAATTCCGTCGGTGGGATGCGGCTCAAGCGGCGCATTCAGCCACGCCTGGTAGCGCAAGCCGAAGTTCTTAATGGTCATGTTGATGTGGTTGTGCAGCGCCTGCCCGATCTCCGCGATGCCGCCCTGCGCGCTGATGAGCGAGAAATCCCAGCGCAGGATGAAGTAGCTGTTGTGGCGCGGGGTCGGGTTGCGCCCAATCGCCAGGTCGCCGAACAACTGCACGAACTCGCCGGCCTTCGCCACATCGTAGTAGTTCTCCAGCGTGGAGAGCCACAGGCTCTTGCCGAACCGCCGCGGCCGCAGGAAGATCAACTGGTCGCCGGCCTCTTCCACCAGCGCAATCCGGTCGGTGCGATCCACGTAGACATACTCGCCAGTCCGCACTTTATAGAAATCACTGATGCCGTAGGGAAATTTCAACATCGCCGCGCCTCCTTATAGTTTGCGCCACACCAGCCGGTCGAAGCCGAGCGATACGATGGCGAAGGTGTGCAGACGCAGCTTGGCGCCATAGACGGCCTGGAGCGTGGCGCGGTAGTCCGTCGCCTTGCGCGTCGCCTCGGCCAGCGCCGCCGCGACCAGGGGCCGCGACGCCAGCTCCTCACGGGACGTCGCTTTGACCGCCTCGCCGGTCAGGCCCAGGTCGCTCAGCGGGATGTACTTGAACTCCAGCAGCGCATCTTGCAGCGTGTACTTGCGCATATCTGGCCGCACGATCAGGGCGACTCGGTCATATCGGCATAACTGCGTTCCAGCGCCGGCTCCGAATCGGTGATATAGAACAGGTCGTCGAACAGCAGCGTCAGAAACGCCATCTTCACCGTCAACTCATTCGCCCAGCGGTAGTCGCGGTTGTCGAGCACCCGAAAGTAGCGCGTCTCGATGAAGTCGCACAACGGTTGCAGATCTCCGTGATAGTAGACCGCTTCGACGGCCTCGCGCACCGCGGCCCGCTCGCCGAACTCCGGCAGCAGGCGGTCGCGCAGTTGCTCCACGTACAGTTTGCGCGCCACCAGATTCGGGATGCGGAAGGCCAGTTTGCCTTCCTCGGTGATCCGCTCCAGTGTCAGCACGCCGAAGTAGTAGAGCAGCGAGACCATGAACGTCTCGTCCTTCACCTGGGTCAGCACATCCTCCACGCCGAACCGCTGCGCCAGCCGTGGGATGGTCGGCGGCGTGTCGGGATTCAGGATCGCGGCCAGCACCGGCGCGCCGTGCGGCAAGCCCGCAATGTACGCGATCTTCCCGCGATCCATCGCCAGGTTGCTGTCGAGTAACCTTCGCGTGGCGGGCTGCAGGTCTCCGCCAGGTGTTGCAGGAAGTACAACGCCAGCGTGGGATTGTAGACCAGTTCCGCCGGCTCCTCGCCAAACGCATAGCCGTTGTAGAAGGTGCGCATGGTGTCCTGCGCCGCGGTGCGCGCCTCCGGCGCCAGTTCGCACTCCTCCGCGACCTGCGCCAGCAATCCCTGCATCTCCGCTTCCGTGAACCCGCACAGCAGTTCCAGACCGATCTTGAACGAAACATCCTGCGCCACGTTATAACCGCTGCTCAAGTCGCTGAGGACAATTGGCGCGACGCCAGTGGTGAAGGCGCGATCCAATCCCAGGCCGCTGCCGGCCCCTTTCACCGCCTTGAACACCGTCTTGAGCAGCCCCTCGCCGTAGAGCAATGCCTTGTAGCGGTCGGCGCCGCCTCCTCCGATATCCCTCCCTACAGGGGGGGACTCAGGGGGGGGGCGACTCATCAGTACCTCGTTGGCGAAGTTGTCGTATTCGTCAATCAGCAGATAGAGGCGATAGTCCGTCGCGCGCACCGCCGTCAGCAACGACTCAAAGGAAGCGATAGCATTGGTGGGGTGAACGGTGATCGGGTAAGCCAACTGCTCACGATAGGTCTCCGCGAACCCCTGAATACGCGCGTTGATGTGAGCATGCACCGCCTGCCCGATCTCAGCGATGCCGCCCTGCGCGCTGACCAGTGAGACGTCCCATCGCAGGATGAAGTAGCTGTTGTGGCTGCGGGTCGGGTTGCGCCCGATCGCCAGGTCGCCGAACAACTGCGCGAACTCGCCGGCCTTCGCCACATTGTAGTAGTTCTCCAGCGTCGAAAGCCACAGGCTCTTGCCGAACCGCCGCGGCCGCAGGAAGACCAGTTGTTTCCCGGCCTCTTCCACCAGCGCAATCCGGTCGGTACGGTCTATGTACACATAGCCTTCCGTTCTGATGGTATAGAAATCACTGATACCGTAGGGAAACTTCAACATCACCACGCCTCCTTATAGTTTGCGCCACACCAGCCGGCTGGGGGCTACATTCCCCACACCATGATCGGCCGGCCGTGATGGCTTTCGCCGCGCCGCCAAATTTTTTCAGCCCACGGTCTGTCGGGTCGCCGGTCGAAGATGATCAGGTGCGTCTCGTCGGCCGCGCAACGGTCGGCATACTCCCAGGTCTGCGCCAGGCCGGCCGCCAGCGTCTTCTCCACCGAGTCGCGCAGGATCTTCAACTCGATCACCCCGCGCTGCACGCCGCCGGGGTAGCGCCAAAGCACGAGCAGATCGGTGCGCCGACGTCCCAGACCATATTCGCGCTCCACCCGGCCGCCGCCATTGACGATCCGCTGCAAAAATGCCTGCATGAGCAGTTGCGGCCCGGCCTCTTTGTAGTCGAAGCGTTCCAACCACACCTCGGAGTTCTCGCGGAAGAACTGCTGGAATGCGGCCAGCAGCCCCGGCAGGTCCAGGCGGCCATCGGCGGCGATGTACCAGGCCGGTTGTTCCGAAATTGTGAGTTGCGTGCTGAAGGTCAACTCGCGCGGGATGACTTCCTGGTAGATGCGGTTGGCGATCGTGAGTTGGCCCTCGGTCTTGATCAGCCCCAGGTCGCGCACGTAGGTGATGTCGTCCGGCGGCATGATTTCGGCGGTCTGTTCGCCGGCCAGGATCGTCTCCACCACGCGGCGCACGCGCGGCTCTTGCAACTTGTCGGCCAGTTGATCCAGGTGCGTCACGCGTGCCAGGATCAGCTCCTCTTTGGCCTGCTGGATCATTTCGGCCGTGATCGGCTGGGTGCGGTCGCGGCCGGCGCGCAACTCGAAGCAGGCGGTGTAGGCCAGCGCATTGACCAGCCACGGCTGGCCGCTGGTCAGGCTCCAGACCAGATCAAGCGCCTCCGGCGTGAAGGACTGGCTAGTCTCGTCCGTATGCTCCAACAGCAGCGTGTTCACCTCGCGCGGGCCGAAATCGTCCAGGCGCAACGACTTGGCTTTGATGTTGAACGCGCTGCCGCCAGTGATGATCGTCTTCTGCGCCTCCGAGTGGATCCGATAATCCTGGATGTCGCGCACGCCGCAGAGGATCAGGCTGTGGGGGAACTGGTGGGGGCGCTTGGGGTAGCCGGCGCGCAGTTGGCGTAACAGCGAGATCAGCGTGTCGCCCACCAACGCATCCACCTCATCCAGCATGAGGACGAGGGGCTTATCCAATTGCTGGCACCAGCGCGACAGAAAGACGCCCAAGGCCGAAGCCGGCGTTATCGTGGCAAGCGTTTCTTCCGCCAGCGTTACTGCTGCCGCATCGCCGACGAGATCATACGCCCAGGCTGCAATATCGGTGACGACGGTCGCGATGCCCTTATCCACATCCTCGCGGTGCGCCTGTGCCCCTTCGATATTGGCGTACACGGCATGGTACTGGCCGATCTGGTTGAGATGCTTCGCCAGCGCCAGCAGGCAGGTGGTCTTGCCCGTCTGGCGCGGGGCATGGAGCAGGAAGTATTTTTCCTGGCCGACGAGCGCCAGCAGTTCCGCCAGGTCGAACCGTGCCAGCGGCGGCAGGCAGTAGTGCTTCTCGCAGTTGACGGGGCCTTCGGTGGTGAAAAAACGCATAGGCGCCTCCTGGCCCCGAGTATACCACACAAACCGATTCTGCGCCGTTCAGGAATGAGAATTTTTTAACTGTGTTGCTTGACGCGGAACAGGTCATGCAGTAGAATACCCGCACCTCAGGTTCCGTGGCCGGTTCACCTGGGACGAAAGTTGTTTTCTCTCACCCAAGAACCTGGCCGACGAATGGACTTTCTTCTCCGGGTTGACCAGAAAGGAGGCAGACACCCACTTTGCGCATTCGCATGTCATTCTTTCGGATAGCGACAAATAGAGGGCGTAGTATGCGCAGCGTGCGCAGTGCGCGCCCTCTGATCAGTGGAAAAGGAGTTTCGATCATGCAACGTCAGAACATCGTCCGTATCCTGGTGCTGTTCGTGCTGCTGTTCGCAGCCGTGGGCAGTGTCACGGCCAAAAGCCCAGATGGCAAGGATCATGCGGCAGGATTGCCCTCGGGCAACTACCCGCTCGACTCCAGCGACAATGTGGTGTTGAGTTCGGGAGGCCCGGCCAATATCAACGTTTCTCCGCTCAGCCTGGCCAGCACCCAGGCTACCAACACTCAGACACAGCAGGTACTGACTATCGGCAACACCAGCAGCGCCGGCAGCAGCGACTTGACGTGGACCGTTTTCGAGGATGCCAACGGCTCACCTGAGCTTGTGGATTGGAGCGACAACTTCGACAGCTACGCGACTGGCAGCCAAATGCATGGCCAGGGCGGTTGGAAGGGTTGGGCCAACGACCCGGCCGCCGGCGCGCGCACCAGCAGCATCCAGGCGCGCAGCGCACCCAACTCGGTTGATATTCTCGGCGCCTCTGATCTGGTGCATGAGTACAGCGGCTATAGCAGCGGGTCATGGGTTTACACCGCCTGGCAGTACGTGCCCACCGACTATACGGGCCAGTCCTACTTCATTCTGCTCAATACGTACGTGGACGTCGGCACCAACAATTGGTCGGTTCAGGTCCAGTTCGATGCAGGAACCAACCTGGTTGTGAACGAAGGCGCCACCGGCGGCACGCTGCCGCTGATCAAGGGACAGTGGGTTGAACTGCGCGACGAGATCAACCTCGATGTCAATACGCAGTCTTTCTACTACAATAACCAGCTCCTCTACACCGGCACCTGGACGGACGAAGTGAGCGTCGGCGGTGTGCTGAATATCGGCGCTGTAGATCTGTTCGCCAACAACGCGACCACGGTCTTCTACGATGACGTGAGCCTGGCTGCTCCCGTCCCACCGCTCTGTGATGCGCCCAGCGACATCCCGTGGGTCAGCGAGACCCCGTCCAACGGCACCACGGTCGCCGGCGCGTCAACCCCTGTGCAGGTCACATTCGACTCGACGGGTCTGGCCGTCGGCACCTACACCGGCAACCTGTGCGTCTCCAGCAACGATCCCGATCCCGGCCCCGGCAATGGGACCAACTTGGTGATCGTGCCGCTCACGCTCGACGTGCAGGCCCCCACCGCGCTCACGCTCAGCAGCCTGGATGGGACTCAGTCGCCGGCGCCCATGCCGGTAGGCCTCCCGCTCGTGGCGCTGCCGCTCGCGGCCGGCGCGGCCCTGGCGGCTGCCTACGCGTGGCGGCGCAAGCAGCGCCCCCTGTAACGCAATCCTCCGGATTGCAGCGCCGACGACGCAAGCCAGCGGCTTGCGTTACTCAGCGTGCCGGTCCACCCGACGACCGGCACGCTTCTTTTACCTTTTTTACCTTGCTCCGCGTTCTGCACCAAGACTTCGTGACCGATCCTTTGCCTGGTTGGCGTGAAACCACTATAATGGGGCCTGGACTTCGCGCTCCTCGCGTGCTGACGGTTTCTTGTAGATCCCCTATTCTCGGCTGACATCATAGGACTGGCAGCGCCGTTGCTGCCGGCCGTTCAATAGCGCAACAGCGCCAGTGAAGAAAGGCAACCTGGTGAATACCGCACAAGTAAACCCACAAGGCGTTACCCCCGGCGCGACGAATGCCCTGCCAGCCTCTGAGCCTGGCCTGCAATTACAGACGCGCCTACTGAATTCGATTGACCAGGCCGTCATCGCCACTGACCTGCATGGCGCCATCACCTACTGGAATCGGGCGGCCGAGCAGCTCTACGGCTGGGAATCCGCCGAAGTCCTGGGGCGCAACATCCTCGACATCACCCCCACTGAGCAGAGCGTCGAGGAGGCGCAGGAGATCATGACCCTCTTGCGCGTCGGCCAGACCTGGAGCGGCGAATTTTCGGTGCGCCACCGCAGCGGCCGCAGCTTTCCCGCCCTGGTCACCGACACCCCCATCCTGGATGACGACGGCCAGTTGATCGGGATCATCGGTGTTTCTTCGGATAATTCGGAACGCAGCCGCCTGCAAAGCCAACTGCAGGCCAGCGAGCAGTTCGCCACGGCCACGCTGGATGCCCTCCCGGCCCACATCGCCGTCCTCGACCGCGCCGGCGAGATCATTACCGTCAACCGCTCATGGCGCGCGTTTGGCGATGCCAACCCGCCCGCGCCGCCCGGCGCTTTCTCTGAAAGTCGCCCCGCGTATGGGATCGGCGTCAACTACCTGACCTTGTGTGACCAGGTCCGCGGCCCGGAGCAGGCGAGTGCGCAGGCCATGGCCCTGGGAATCCGCGCGGTGCTGGGCGGCGTCAGTGAGGATTTCGAACTGGAGTACCCCTCCCACAGCCCAACCGGACAGCACTGGTTCCATGCCCGTGTCACCAGGTTTGCCGCCGGCGGCAACCTGGTCATTGCACACGAGAACGTGACCGCATGTCGGTGGGCCGAAAGGGAAAGCCATCTGCTGCTGGCGCTGACGCGGGTCATCTCCGATGCTGAGAGCTTCGATGCCGCGCTGACCCTGGCCCTCAGCCTGATTTGTGAGACCGCCGGTTGGAACTTTGGCGAAGTATGGGTGCCGGCAGCGGACGGTGAGCATCTCGTGCTGGGCGCACCCTACTACTGTCGCACGGAGGATGTTTTCGGCTTCCGCGGCATGAGCAAGGGTTATGAATTCGGCCCCGGCGTCGGCCTTCCTGGCCGGGTCATGGCGTCCAGGAAGCCGGTCTGGATTCCCGATGTCACCCTGGACGCCAATTTTCCACGCGCGCCCCTGGCCCGCGCCGTGGGCATCAAAACGGCCGTGGGCATTCCCATTCTCACACGCGACACCGTGCAGGCCGTGATTTCTTTTTTCCTGACGCAAGCGCAGGCGCAAGACGACAAGATGGTCGCGCTCATCGCGGCCGTGGCCGCGCAGTTGGGCGTCGAGTTTCAGCGCAAGCAGGCGGAAGAGGCGCTGCGCCGGAGCGAAGGCCGCTTTCGCGTCGCGCTCGATAACTCCCCCATGGTCGTCTGCAGCCAGGACCGGGAACTGCGCTACACCTGGATGCACAATATGGCGTTTTCGCAGAAAATCGCCGGCTCCCCCGGGCCGCCTGGCTTCGCAGGAAGACCGCCGCCTCCGCCGACCGCCGGGGTGCTCGGCGCCGACGCCGACCGTCCCCCGGGCCCTCCCGCCATCAAGCAACGCGTCCTGGCGGCGTCGCCGAGCGCGCAGGTGAGGTGGATACCTTGCGGCAGACGATGTTCTGGTCTGACGGTGGGGCCACTGCCGGGCTGACCTGCGGCCGACATCACCCCAACAGAACGAAGAGGCCCCCCCCCCCCCCCCCCCCCGCCCTGCGCACGGCCCGGACTCGTGACGAAGCGCTGACCTGCCTGCTCGATGAAACCCTGGCTGCACTGGGGACGGAGCATGGGGCCATCTGGCTCTATCACGCGGACAGCAACGAGCTGCGCCATGCCGTGGATCGCGGCTGGTTCCAGGGCATGACAGAAACGCTCATCAAGCCGGGCGAAGGCATCGCCGGAACTGTCTTTGCCAGCGGTCGGCCACACATCTCGCCTGATTTTAGCCGCGACCCGCTGGCCCGTCCTCCGGTGGGGACCCAGTTGCCGGCCGGCTGGGGCGGCGTCTGCCTGCCGCTGCTGGGCGGGGGCGCAGATGCGGGTCCGGCCGGTGTGATCTACGTCTCGGTTGCGCTGCCGCAGCGCATCACTCCAGAGCAGGTCAGGCTGCTCGAATCGCTGGCCGAGGTGGCCGGCGCGACCATGCACCGCCTGCAGTTGTGGCAGGAGACCCAGGAACAGGCGCGCCGCGTGCAACAGATCGTGGACACCGTGCCGCAAGGGGTGCTGCTGCTCGACGCGGACGGCCGCATCGTGCAGGCCAACCCCATGGCCAGCCATGACCTGGCCTTGATCGGCGGGGGCGCCGGCGTTGGTGACATCCTGACCCATTTGGGTGATCACCCCCTGGGCGAGATGCTCGTCCCGTCACGACAACAGGGCTGGCGCCAGGTTCAGGCCGCTACGCGCAGCTTCGAGGCCATCGCGCGGCCGATCGGAGATGCCTCCGCGCCGGCCAACTGGGTGGTGGTGCTCAACGATGTGACCTACGCGCGCCAGCAGCAGCGCTATCAGCAGGCCCAGGAGCGGCTGGCCAGCGTCGGCCAGATGGCGGCCGGCATCGCGCACGATTTCAACAACATCATGGGCGCGATTGTGCTCTACAGTGAACTGCTCGGTAAGGCCCAGGAGTTGGCGGAGCGATCGAAGCACTACCTGGGCGTGATTCGCCAGCAGGCCGACCACGCCGCCAACCTGATCCGCCAGATTCTCGACTTCAGCCGGCGCGCGCCCATGCAACGCGCCCCGCTCGACCTGCTGTCGCTGACCAAGGAGATGGTCAAGCTGCTGGAACGGACGCTGCCCGAAAGCATCCGGCTGGCCGTCAAGTACGATCAGCGTGAGGTCATCGTACATGGCGACCCCACGCGGCTGCAGCAGGTGCTGATGAACCTGGCCTTGAATGCCCGCGACGCCATGCCGGACGGCGGCCAACTCACCTTCAGCCTGACCACCCTGACGCTGGCGCCGGGCCAAACGCCCCCCCTGCCCGACCTGGGGCCGGGGCGCTGGGGGTGTCTGACGGTGAGCGATAGCGGCGCTGGCATTGCCCCGGAGCACCTGGCGCACATCTTCGAGCCGTTCTTCACCACCAAGGGTCCCGGCAAAGGCAGTGGGCTAGGGCTGGCGCAGGTCTACGGCATCGTCAAGCAGCACGACGGCGCGATTGATGTCAGCAGCAAACCAGGCGCCGGCGCCGCCTTCACGATCTATTTGCCGCATGTCAACACCCCGGCGCTGGCGGAAGCCCGGGGTGTTACAGTCGCCACGCTGCCAAGCGGTACGGAGACCATCCTGCTGGTGGAGGACAATGTGGCCACGCGTGAGGCGATTGGCGAGTCGCTGGCCGGGCTTGGCTATCGCGTGTTCTCCGCGGCCACGGGCGCCGAGGCATTGGCCCTGTTCGACGCCCAGGGTCAGGGCATTGACCTGGTTCTCAGCGACCTGGTGATGCCGGAGATGGGCGGACTGGAACTCTTCCGGCGGCTGCGCGCCCAGGCGCCCGCGCTCAAGATGCTCATCATGACCGGCCATGCGCCCGAAGGCGACATCTACGGGGACTTGCGTCAGGCCGGCATTCCCTGGCTGCAGAAACCCTTCGCCATCGCCGACCTGGCCGCCAGGCTGCGCACCCTCCTGGACAGGTAACAGAATGAATCGAGCGCTTGCTGTCTTGATCGTCGAAGCTTCAGAGAGCGACGCGTGCCGGCTGGTGGACTGGCTGAGCGCGGCGGGCTACCGCGTCGCCTCGGCGCGGGTCGAGACGGCCGCTCAGATGCAGGCCGCGCTCGCCGCGCAGCCCTGGGATGTGGTCCTCGCGGATTGCAACTTACCGCAGTTCAGCGGCGCCGCCGCGCTCGCCCTATTGCAGGAGGCTGGCCTGGACATCGCGTTCATTGCCGTGTCCGGCGCGCAGGGCGAAGAGGCCGCCGCGATCATCATGAAGGCGGGCGCGCACGACTACCTGCTGAAAAGCAATCTGGCGCGCCTGGTCCCGGTCATCGAGCGCGAACTGGGTCAGGCCGAAAGCAGGCGCCTGCGCCAAGAGAGTGAAGCGGCCCTGCAGGCGAGCGAGGCGCGCTACCGTGAGCTGGTGGAAAACAGCCAGGACCTGATCTGCACCCACGATCTGGAAGGCAACCTGCTCTTCGTCAACCAGGCGGCCGCGATCATCTTTGGCTACAGCAGTGAGGCCCTCGCGCAGATGAATCTGCGTGACCTGCTGCCCCCCAAGTTGCGCCCCCTGGCCGATGTCTATTTGACCGAAATCAGGACACAGGGCTGCGCGGCTGGCGTCATGCAGGTGCGAACGGCCGGCGGTGAAACCCGTTACCTGGACTATCGCAACAGCCTGCAGCAAAAGGGTTCCACGGAGCCTGTTGCGTACAGCGTAGCCCGTGACATCACGGCGCGTATCCAAGCCGAGGCGGCGATGCGCGTCAGCCAGGCGCAGGTCACCGGCATCATTGCCACGGCCATGGATGCCATCATCACCACGGACGCAGAGCAGCGCATTGTCATCTTCAACCCGGCGGCTGAGGCCATGTTCGGCTGCTCGCAGACCGAGGCCTGCGGCCAACCGCTCGACCGCTTCATCCCCGCACGCTTTCGCGCCAGCCACCGCCTGCACATCCAGCGGTTTGCGCAGACCGGCGTCTCCGCGCGCAAGATAGGCCAGTTCGGCCCGATCTATGGCCTGCGCGCCAACGGAGTGGAGTTTCCCATCGAGGCCTCGATCTCCAAGATTCACGTCGCCGGACAGGACCTCTTCACCGTCATCCTGCGTGACGTCAGCGCGCGCGAACAGGCGGCGCAGGCCTTGCGCCGGCAGCTCGACACCCTGCACAGCCTGTATCAAATTACCGCGCTCATCAGCCAGACCGAAGCGGTAACTGAGGTGTACACGGTCGTGCTGGACAGCCTGCACAGCGTGCTGACCGCGGACCGCTCCGCCATTGTGCTGCTCGACTCCGCGGGCGTGGCGCGTTTCGAGGCCTGGCGCGGGCTGTCCGACGCGTATCGCCGCGCCGTTGCCGGCCATTTCCCCTGGTCGCTCGATGACCCTGCGCCCCAACCCATCCTGACGCCTGACGTGCATCAAGACGCCAGCCTGGCGTCGCTCAGCGCTGTTTTTGCGGATGAAGGCATTGGCGCGCTCGCCTTCATCCCGCTCAGCCACCAGGGGCGCCTGTTGGGCAAATTCATGATCTATTACAACACGCCGCACGCCTTCAGCGCGGAGGAGATCGAGCTGACCCAAACCATCGCGCGCCATGTCGCCTTTGCCATTGCGCGTAAACAGGCCACAGAAGCCCTGGCCGCCTCGGAGATGCAGTTGCGCGCCCTCTTCGCCTCCATGCAGGACGTCGTCCTGGTCATTGATCGGGAAGGGGTCTATCGCGGCATCGCGCCGACCAATCCCGCCCTGCTCTTCCGGCCGCCGGAGGAACTGCTTGGCAAGAGCCTGCGCGATGTCTTCCCGGCCGCCGAAGCCGAACTGTTCACCGACGTCTGCCAGGCCGTCCTGCAAACCTCGCACGCCACCCATATCGAATACGAACTGCCGATTGGTGACCGCCGCGTCTGGTTCGAAGCATCCATCTCACCGTTGACAGACGACAGCACGCTCTGGGTGGCGCGTGACGTGACCGCGCACAAGCAGGCGGCCGCCACCCTGCAGCGGCAGTTGCAGGCGCTGACCGTTCTGCATGCCGTCGCCTCGGCCTGTATCGAAGCCAGCGACGAGGACGACCTGATCATCAGGCTCACCCAACTGGTCAGCGCCGCGCTCGCGCTGGATGAATTCGGGATTTTCCTGCTAGATGAAGCTGGTTGGCTACGCCCGCATCCATCCTACCACCGACGCGATGGGAGTCGCGTCCAGCCCTATCGCCCGGGCCAGGGGGTGGTCGGGCAGACTGCGCTGACGGGACAGTCCCACCGTGTGGCTGACGTGCGCTTGGACCCCGACTACGTTGCGGCTACGCCGACCACCCTCTCCGAGCTGGCCGTGCCGGTCAAGATCGGCGAGCGGGTCATTGCGGTGATCAACGCCGAAAGCCCCCAATTGAACTCCTTCAGCGCCGACGATGAACGACTGCTCTCCACCCTGGCCGGCCCAGGTGGCCACCGCGCTCGAACGTCTGCGTCTGTGGCAGCAGACGCAGGAGCAGGCGCGCCGCGTGCAGCAGATCGTGGACACGATGCCGGAGGGGGTGCTGCTGCTCGACGCGCAGGAGCGGGTGGTGCTGGCTAACCCGACGGCTGGCCGCGATCTGGCTACCCTGGCCGGGGCCGCGGTCGGCGACATCATCACCCGCCTGGGCGATCTGCCGTTGACGGAACTGCTGCTGCCGGCGACGCGCGGCCCCTGGCGCGAAACCAGCGCCCATGACCGCACCTTCCAGATGATCGCCCGGCCGATTGGCGACACGTCTGAGCCTGCCGCTTGGGTCCTGGTGATCAACGACGTGACCTACGAGCGCGAGCGGCAGCGCTATCGCCAGGCCCAGGAGCGGCTGGCCAGCGTCGGCCAGATGGCGGCCGGCATCGCGCACGATTTCAACAACATCATGGGCGCGATTGTGCTCTACAGTGAACTGCTCGGCAAGGCCCAGGAACTGACGGAGCGATCGAAGCACTACCTGGGCGTGATTCGCCAGCAGGCCGACCACGCCGCCAACCTGATCCGCCAGATTCTCGATTTCAGCCGGCGCGCGCCCATGGAACGCGCCCCGCTCGACCTGCTGTCGTTGACCAAGGAGATGGTCAAGCTGCTGGAACGGACGCTGCCCGAAAGCATCCGGCTGGCCGTCAAGTACGATCAGCGTGAGGTCATCGTACATGGCGACCCCACGCGGCTGCAGCAGGTGCTGATGAACCTGGCCTTGAATGCCCGCGACGCCATGCCGGACGGCGGCCAACTCACCTTCAGCCTGACCACCCTGACGCTGGCGCCGGGCCAAACGCCCCCCCTGCCCGACCTGGGGCCGGGGCGCTGGGGGTGTCTGACGGTGAGCGATAGCGGCGCCGGCATTGCCCCGGAGCATCTGGCGCACATCTTCGAGCCGTTCTTCACCACCAAGGGCGCGGGTCAGGGCACCGGGTTGGGGCTGGCGCAGGTCTACGGCATCGTCAAGCAGCACGACGGCGCGATAGATGTCAGCAGCCAACCAGGCGCCGGCGCCGCCTTCACGATCTATTTGCCGCATGTCAACATCCCGGCGCCGACGGAAGCCCGGGGTGTTACAGTCGCCACGCTGCCAAGCGGTACGGAGACCATCCTGCTGGTGGAGGACAATGTGGCCACGCGTGAGGCGATTGGCGAGTCGCTGACCGGGCTTGGCTATCGCGTGTTGCCGGCGGCCACGGGCGCCGAGGCGTTGGCCCTGTTCGACGCCCAGGGTCAGGGCATTGACCTGGTTCTGAGCGACCTGGTGATGCCGGAGATGGGCGGACTGGAACTCTTCCGGCGACTGCGACCACGGCCGTTGGCGCCCAAGCTGTTGATCATGACCGGCCATGCGCCGGAGGGCAGCACCTACAGCGAACTGTGCCAGGCCGGCATCCCCTGGCTGCTCAAACCATTCACCATGGCCGACCTGACCGTCAAACTGCGCGCCGTGTTGGATCGTCAGCCACCGGCGGGCGACACAAGGGGGACACAAGGATGACACAAGGGGGACACAAGGAGGGCCCGATGAAGCCACGAAAGAGACAGATTGCCCCGGGTGACCCGTCATCAGCGGAACTGTCAGCTCGCCCCAGGAACTTGCGCACCGCGGCGCGGATGGCCGCGGGCCAGGCCCGGTTGACCCAATTGGAGGCGGAGAACGCCGAGCTGCGCCGTGCGCAGGCGGACTTGACCGCCGAGCGCGACGGGGTTCTGGCTGTGCTCAACCAGCAGCGCGCGGTGGAGCCGGCAGCCGTACAGGAGAGCGAAAGAGAGCTCAAGGCGATCTTCGAACTGTTGCCGGTGGGGATTTCGATCCTGGATGCGGAGCGCCGCGTCGTTTTCGCCAATTCGGCCCTGGTGGACATCATGGGCCTGTCAAACGAGGGGCTGCAGGCCGGTCAATACCGGCGCTGGCTCTATCTCAGACCCGACGGGACACCCATGCCGGCAGAGGAGTACGCCAGCGCCCAGGCGATTCGCGCCCAACGAGCGGTGTTCGATGTCGAAACCGGGGTGGTGCGCACCGATGGCCGTGTGGCTTGGACCGCGGTCAGCGCGGCGCCGGTTGCCCTGTCCAGCTGGAAGGTGGTTTTGGTCGTGCGCGATATCACCGCGCAAAGGGAGGCGCAGGAGGCCCTACGCGCCAGCGAGCAGCGCTTCCGAGCGCTCTACGCGGCCGCTCAACGGCGCGAACGAGAACGCGAACTACTGGATCAGGTGCGGATCGTGCTGTTTCACGAGCTGGACCTGGCGCAAGTCGTGCGCAAGGTGGTCGAAGCCATTGCCGGGACGTTCGGTTATGCCCAGGTCAGCCTCTACCTGCTGCAGGGCGACACCCTGTGGCTGCAACACCAGGTGGGCTATACGACTGTCATTCCCGCAATCCCCATCACGCAGGGCGTTTCAGGACGCGTGGTGCGCAGCCGGCAGCCATGCCTGGTGACCGATGTCCATGCCGATGCAGATTTCGTGGGCGCCATCGCCGGCATCGTCTCCGAAGTGTGCGTCCCCCTGCTCGACGAAGACCGGGTCATGGGCACGCTGAATATCGAGAGCACCGGCGACGTCATCCTCACACAGGCGGACCTTGAATTGATGACGGCCCTGGGTGAGCATGTCAGTCTCGCGATTACCCGCGCTCGCCTGTACACCCAGGTGCGCGAAAGTGAGGAACGCTTCCGCACGTTGATCGCAGATCTGCACGTGGGTGTGCTGCTGCAAGGGCCGGCGAGCGAAATCCTGTTGTATAACCAGCAGGCGCTCGATCTGCTGGGGCTGACGGAAAGCCAGTTGCTGGGCAAGACCTCGCTCGATGCTGATTGGGATGTCATCCACGAAGATGGTTCGCCCTTCCCCGGCCCCACACACCCGGTGCCGCGGGCCATCGCCAGCCGGCGTCCCGTCAACGACGTGTTGATGGGAGTCTTCCGGCTCAACACACAGAGCCGGATCTGGCTGCTGGTCAATGCGAACCCCCAGTTGCACCCGGATGGCAGCGTACGCCAGGTCATCTGCACGTTCATGGATGTGACCGCGCAAACACGCGGAGGATGCCCTGCGCCAGAGTGAACACTTGCTCCAGGAATCGCAGATCGTCGCCAATCTGGGCAGCTACCTCCTGGACATCGCCAGCGGCCTGTGGACCAGCTCGGAGGTGCTCGACACCATCTTCGGCATCGAAAAGGCCTATCAGCGTTCTGTCAGCGGATGGGTGGCGCTGATTCATCCTGAAGATCGCCAAGCGGTGAGCGATTATTTCATGCACGAAGTCATTGAAAAGCGCGCCTACTTCGACCGCACATACCGCATCATCAGGCAAAACGACGGCGCGCCGCGTTGGGTGCATGGCCTGGGCAAGCTCGAATTCGATGCTGAGAGCCGGCCGGTCGTCATGTACGGCACCATTCAGGATATCACGGAGCGCAAGCAAGCCGAACAACGTGCGTTCGAGCTGGCGCTGGAGCGCGAACGCATTGCGCTGCTTAGCGCATTCGTTCAGAACGCGTCGCATGAATTCCGCACGCCGTTGACCATCATGCAGACCAACCTCTATCTGCTGGAGCGGCTGACCGATCCGCTGAAACGCCAGCAGAAGCGGGCGCAGATCGAGCAGCAGATCGTCGGCATCACCCGGCTGGTGGACATGTTGGCCGAGGTAGTCCGGCTGGACAGCCACGCGCCCTTCACATTCCAGCCAACCGACCTGGACGTGCTGCTCAGCGATGTGGTGGTTACGCTGGCGCAGCGGGTTGCCGCCAGCCGGCTGACCCTGCAGCTAATGGCAGCGCCTGATCTACCGCTTGCTCCGGTGGATGCCGACCGGCTGCGCGTGGCGCTGCGCGAGCTGTTGGACAACGCGCTGCGCTTTACGCCGGCCGGGGGGCGTGTGGCGCTGCGCAGCGCGCGCGTGGCGGGCGGCGTGACGATCGAAGTGCAGGATAGCGGGCCAGGCATCCCGTCAGAAATGCAGCCGTATATCTTCGATCGTTTTTATCGGCAAGACATCAGCCACTCCACACCGGGCTTTGGGCTGGGGCTGCCTATTGCGCGCCTCATCGTCGAGCGCCACGGCGGCCGGCTGGAAATGGAAAGCCAACCCGGAGAAGGCAGCCTCTTTCGCATCGTGCTGCCGCTGTGAGAAAACGATGAGCCAGAGTGCCTTGTTCGATGATCGTGACTTCTACCCCGTATTACTTCAATTGGTCGTGCCGATCGCCCTGCAGCAGTTGGCGATGAGCGCGCTGAACGCGACGGATGTGCTGATCGTGGGCCAACTGGGCACCACCGCGGTGGCCGCGGTCGGGCTGGCGAATCAGATTCTCTTCCTGCTGCATCTGTTCTTCTTTGGCGTGGGCAGCGGCGCGGCCAATCTTTTCGGCCCAGTTCTGGGGCCGCGGCGATGTGAAAAACGTGCGCAGTATCCTGGGCCTGGCCCTGCTGCTGGCCGTGGGCGGCAGTGTCGTCTTCACCCTGGCTGCACAACTGGCGCCCACCTTTCTGCTGCGCCTCTATTCCAACGACCCGGCCGTCATCGCCCTGGGCAGTGGTTATCTGCGCCTGGCCGCGCTCAGCTACATCCCCACCGGCATCAGCGCCATGTTCGGCATCATCCTGCGCAGCACCGGCCATGTGCGCACGCCGATGGCCGTCAGCATCGGCGCCCTGGGTTTCAAGACCGCGCTCAGTTATGTCCTCATTTTCGGCTTACTCGGGCTGCCGGCCCTGGGGGTCAACGGCGCGGCCTACGCGCTGACCGTGGCGCGCATCCTGGAGTGCGTCGTCTTGCTGTTCCTGACCTACCAGCACGATCTGCCGGCCGCGGCGCGGCTGCGCGAACTGGTCTCCATCAAGCGACCCCTGCTCACCCAGTTCATGCGCACCTCCATGCCGGTCATCATCGGCGAGATCATCTGGTCGCTCGGCATCACCGTCTACGCGGGCATCTACGCCCGCATCAGCACCGAATCCATCGCGGCCTACAACATCGCAAGCACCATCGAGGGCGTGGCCTTCGTGCCGTTCATCGGCCTGGGCAACGCGGCTGCCATCCTGATCGGTCAACGCATCGGCGCCGGGGACCTCGACGCGGCGCGGCGTTTTGCCGGGCGCTTTGTGCGGCTATCGGTTGGCGGCGCCCTGCTCACCGGCTTGCTCATGGCCCTGGTCGCACGCCCTGTGCTGGGCTGGTACCGCATTTCCCCACAGGCGCAAGCCGACGCCCTGGGTATCCTGTTCGTCATGTCCGTGGTGCTGGCGGTCAAGGCCGGCAACATGATGATGGTCGTGGGCGTCCTGCGCAGCGGCGGCGACACCCGCTTCGCCCTGCTGGCCGATACAGGCCCCATGTGGACCATCGGCGTGCCACTGGCTCTGCTCGGTTCGTTCGTCCTGCACCTGCCCATCTACTGGGTTGTACTGATGGTGATGAGCGAAGAAGTCGTCAAGTTCGCCATCAGCCTGTGGCGCGTCTTATCAGGGCGCTGGGTCAACGAAGTGGTGAAGGCGTTGTAGGAGGGGGTAGGAAATAGGAAGTAGGAAATAGGAAGTAGGAAGTAGGAAATAGTAGGAAGTAGGAGGTAGGAGGTAGGAAGAGGAGGGAGGTAGGAGGGAATAGGAGGTAGGAGGAGGTAGGAGGTAGGAGGTAGGGAGGTAGGAGGTAGGAGGTAGGAGGTAGGAGGTAGGAGGTAGGAGGTAGGAGGTAGGAGGTAGGAGGTAGGAGGTAGGAGGTAGGAGGTAGGAGGTAGGAGGTAGGAGGGGTGAAACTGAAAATTCAGCATGGCGTCTGGTTCGTGTTGTCGTTCCTGGCGTTGCAGAGCGGCCTGGTCAATCTGCGCGAGATGGGGCTGAGCGAACTCGATTGGGTGCAGGGTTTTGGGCAGGGATTGGCGGTCGCCGGCGCATTCTTATTGATCTTGCTGGTGGCCGGTTGGCAATGGCGTCATGTCAACGCGGCCGCGCCGCCTGGGGTCAGGCACATCCTGCTGCCGCTGGAAACCGCGGCCACGCAGCTCCTGTGGGCTTTGCTCTGGGTGGGGGGCGCCAGGCTGCTCACGGCCCAGGGACTTGACGCCGACATGGCACGCGTGGGCGGCGCGTGGCTTGGCCTGGCGCTAATCGTCACGATCTGGCTGGCCGATCCGGCCCGACGTGCGTCCATGCGCCTGCCAGCCGGCGCGCCGCGGGAAATGACGCGCCTGGCGCTCGCCCTGGCCACGACCGTCGTCTTCATCCTGAGCGGCAACCTATGGCTGTGCTGGGCGCTGCACACCGCCGCCCTGCTGATCCTGTAACGCCAGATTCATCCAGTGCGACGCCGCCGCCCGCCGCGTGACATACCCACCCCGTAGGTTACGCCTCCGGCGTGACGACGTTGCCCGCCTCGTGACACACCCCAGCAGTTCCAAATGTGGCCTGGTTTTTTACCACAGAGATCACAAAGAACGCAGAGAAGTTGCCGATTTGCGTCTGATCTGCCGTTTCTTTGTGTTCTCTGTGCTCTTTGCGGTTGAATGTGTGCTACATTTGGAACTGCTGGACACACCCACCCCGGCTGCTGATTCCGCAACACCGGATTCATCCGGTGCGCCGTAGGTCACGCCTCCGGCGTGACGACACCGCCCGCCTCGTGACATACCCACCGTAGGTCCAGCAGTTCCAAATGTAGCCATCCATGTGACTGGCCAGCGCCAGGCCGTCCTGGTGGGCGCGACGCGTCCCGTAGGGACACCTGACCTTAGCCATCACCGCACGAGCCGTATCCGTCCGTGGGACGGTTGAATCCATCCCCGTCGTGGTATAGATTGCGCTCGGGGCGGCCTCATTCTGTCGTCCCGTAGGGACGACAGGTGTGGGGGGGCATCGCTCGCTCAAGTCAAGGCGCCCCTACGGGGCGCCGCATTTCCAAATGTAGCTCTCCAACGCCCACAATCCCTCTTGCTGCCCACCTATCTCGGGGATCTTGGGCCAAAACCGCCCGAACGAGGAGCGCAGGCCCATTTACGGGCAGCCATTCCGTTCACATTTTGGAATTCCTGCCGTAGGTCACGCCTCCGGCGTGACGCCGCCGCCCGCCACAAATCATCCTTCGATGCGTCAACGTCACCCGATCTCCTGCCCCGAACGTTACGGCAGCAGTGGAAAAACGGCCCGGAAGCGCCAGAAAGCCGGGTTTCCCTGCCGGGTCTGCAAAGCCCAGGCGCGTAGGTCATCAGCCAGGCGGCGCCGGGGCTGCGGATTGGCCGATGTGGAAGTGTGCGCAAAGGTGTAGAGTTTGTTGTAGAGATAGTTGTTCTGCGCAGTCAGCGGAATCGGATGGTAGCGAGCAAACCCAGTGCTCTGCGAGAAGGCGATCATCTCCTGATACAGCGCCAGCGTGGCACTGAAGGAGCGATTGCTGTCCGGGAACTGCGCCGGATCGCCAAACTCAGCCTCGTGGCTGGTCCAGCGACAGGCGTAGAGCGGATCGTTTGGCCCGTCGCGTAACACGTGCGCGGCAAAGGGCAGCCCGTTCGCATCCGCGGCTTCGATGCAGGCGCCGTGCGACCAGTTGTCACCCAGGGAGTGCAGGTAGACGCCAAAGGCCGGCGGCGAGCCAGCGACAACATCGCCCGTGTCCACCGTTTGGGTGGTGGTGACAAAGCAAGGCGTCGTCTGGAAAAGATCGGCCACGTTGAGCCAGGTGTATGAATAGGTGCCGCTGTAGCCAAAGGTGGCCACGCCCAGCAAGGAATCTACGTCGCCAAATGCCCATGAGCGCAGCGCCTGCAGCTCGTCCGGCCGGTCGTGCGGAAAGTGAAAAAAGATCGTGTAAGGCCCAAAACGGGATGTGAAGCAGCTCGGGCACTCCACCAGGGCCAGACTGCCCATCGTGACCGTTGGCGCGGTGGTGGAGGGCGACGGGCAGAAAGTGTCGGTCATGACCGAGCTAATCGGCGGGGCCGAGGGAAAGCTGCTGGCTGTGAAGCTGTAGATCGGCTGACCCACCGGCAGGCGTCCGCTGTCCACCATCTGCGAGTAGACCTGGATGCGCGCAGCGTCCGCTTCGGAGAAACCGGCCGCGATCGCCAGGCTGCCCACCAGGTCGAAATGGACACTGCTCACCTCGGTGTCGCTGAACACCGTGCGCGGCGTGACCTGCGGATCGTAGAAATAGAGGCGTTCTTCATCGAACGCCTGCCCCAGGGCGGCCCACAGCATGAGCAACATCACCGCGCTGATGGTTCCTGCGGCGCTCGCACGAGAGAAATACCGAAGCCACTTCGAAACGTTGTACTCCATTTGATCTCCTTATTTGGAATTCATGGTCAAGCATGTTTCGGATTGCCCGGAAGGCTGTTTCCGATTACAATCTACACGCGGCTGCGCACAGCCGTAGATTATAGACGAATGCGCCAACGCCATCTATCTGTCTGTGGAACTAATTGAGTCTTATGCCAACTATCGCTGTAAACAACGTCCGCCTGCGTTACGAAACCTGGGGCGACGGCCCACCCCTGGTCATGCTGCACGGCCTCGGCTCCTGCGCCGATGACTGGGTTTATCAACTGCCCGACCTGGGGCGCCATTTTCGCTGTCTGCCGCTCGACCTGCGCGGGCATGGCCTATCGGATAAACCGCCTGGGCCGTACAGCATGGCGCAGTTTGCCGCCGATGTCAGCGGATTACTGCACACGCTCGACATTGGCCCGGCTCATGTGCTCGGCTTGAGCCTGGGCGGCATGGTTGCGCAGCAGTTGGCCCTGGCCCGGCCTGACCTGGTGCGCAGCCTGGTGCTGATCAACACCATGCCCGGCCCCTGGCCCCCCACGCGTGATGTGCTGCGCACGGCCACGCGCCGCCTGCGTGCGCTGCGCGGACCCGCCGCGGACATGAGCGCGACCGCCACCCTGATTGCGCGCACGCTCTTTCCGCAGGAGGATCAGCGCCTGCTCCACACCTACACCGTGCAACGTATGGCCGCCAACGATCCACACGCCTATCGCCACAGCCTGCGGGCCATCACCCGCTTCTGGCCTGGCCGCGCCTTGCGCCGCATCACCTGCCCGGTGCTGATTCTGGCCGGCACACTCGACACCGTGGTGCCCATGGTCTATAAAGAACGCCTGCGCCGTCTCCTGCCGCAGGCCAGCTTCGTGACTATTGCCAACTCGCGCCATGCCAGCAACCTCGATCAGCCGGACGTCGTCAACCAGGCCATTCTCAACTTCCTGCTCCCGCTCAAGGACCAGCATGTCAACCGCAAGTAACGTCGTGTCCTCTGATTCGATTCAGATCGCGGAGGGCCTTTCCATCCTTTCCATCCCGCTGAGCGAGCTTAGCTTTCGCTTCAGCCGCAGCGGCGGCCCTGGCGGTCAGCACGTCAACCGCACGGAAACCCGCGTGGAGCTGCTGTTCGATGTGGGCCAATCGCCCAGCCTGAATGACGGGCAGCGCCAACGATTGCTCGCGCGCCTGGGTGGTTCGCTCGACAGCGAAGGCGTGCTGCACATCGTCTCCTCGCTCACCCGTAGCCAGCTCGACAACCGGGCCGACACCGTGGCCCGCCTTCAGGTTGTCCTGCGCCGCGCCCTCCATCGTCCCCGTCACCGCGTGGCCACCCGCCCCAGTCGCTCGTCGCGCGAGCAGCGCTTGCACTCGAAACGTCAGCACAGCCAACGCAAGCAAACCAGGGGCCGGGTTGACACTGAGGATTGAGGTCAGTGAAGTCAGTGAAGTCAGTGAAGAAACTTTGGAAGTCTGCGCATTTGCCAGCGCAGCCACCGAGTGCGGCGCCAGCGTTGCCACAGGGTACGCAGTTGCGCAGGGGTCAGAGCAGCCTCTGGCCCGCCGTACAGGCCAGCCTCACAGGCCTGGCTGACGTGATGCATGACGGCGCTCAGATCCGTCAGCGCGTCACCTGCTCGTCCGCGGTTCCGATGCTGCAAATGGGCGCTCAGACCCTGCTCGAACTCGCGCAGCGTCGTGCCTGGCGCCGGCCGGTAGCCCGCGTGCCCGCCCCACTGCATCATGCGCTCGTTCATCTCACTGACGGTCAGCGGCGGCCTGTTGGCGCGCAGTAGCAGCCAGAAAGCTCCCGCGAGGAGAAGCGCGAGGCTGCCAACCCACCAGGCGGCGGCAAAGGGCTGAGCGTTGGCGCTCTGCGTGGGCGTTGATGCCACACTCAGCGGCGCGCGTAACGGCGCAGGCATGGGCCGGGCCGGCGTCGGTTCGAAGGGCACCCACCCTACCCCCTCGAAGTAAACCTCCGGCCAGGAATGGGCGTCGGCCGCGCTGACCACCCAGACACCAGGCGCCACGGTCTGACCGCTGGCGTAGCCCACGGCCAGACGGGCGGGCAACCCCACGCTGCGCGCCATCACCACAAAGGCGCTGGCAAAATAGTCGCAATAGCCCCGCCGTAGATCGAACAGAAAAGCATCCACCAGGTCACGATCAGCCGCGACCAGGGGTACCTTGAGATCATAGGTCAACGTGCGCAGATAGGTCTCGATCTGGCTCGCCTGGTCGTATGGATTCGTTGCACCCGCCGTCACCGTGCGCGCCAAGTCCCGAACGCGTGCCGGCAGCATCTCTGGTAGTTGTTGATAAATATCGAAATTATTATAATAGTTATTGACTATGCGAAGTTTCTCGATGTCATACACCGGCATCACACTCAGCACGGCCACCCGTCGCTGCGGGGTCAGCAGTTCCAGCCCGACCAGGTCGTCCGCCTGGCGAAAGATGGCGCGATAGGCCGCGCTGACCTGCCGCGGCTCCCCGGCGGCCAGCACTAACTGCCCCTCCCCTTGCAGCCACTCCACGGCCTGGCGTACGACAATCTGCGCGCCCTGCCCCGTCTCGCCCTGGGTCGCCAGAGCACGCCAGGGCTGACCCCCGGCCATCTCACGCGTTGTCAGGCGTGCGGCCGGCTCCAGTTGCCAGCCACGTCCGGTGTAGCGCGCAAACGTGGCTTCTTTCCAGTACGGCGACCAATTCTCCGTTTGATAGTCACTTATGGCTATGCGAAACAACTTGTTTTCGACCAAATCGGGGCCTGTGCCCAGCAAATCCTGGCGCGGCAGGCCGCTGGCAGGGGCTGTGCCGGCCAATGGTGAGTACGCCGGGCGGATGATGCCGGGGAAGGTGGCGCGCACGCGGGCTGCGACGGCCTGCCACGGTCGCGCGGCCACCTCCCAGAAGGCGCGCTGCACAGGCGCCAGGGTCAGCGACGGGGCCACGGTGGCAAGCGTCAGCGCGACGAACAGGATCAGGGTCGCGGCCATGCCCTGGTCGAACGCCAACTCGGTGGCATAATCGCTGCCGTGCTGCTCCCAGCCCCGCACCTGCGCACGCACATGCACCACCGCCAGCAGGATCAGCAGCAGGGCCAGGTACCCGCCCACGAAGAGGGCCTGGCGCTCGGCAAAGAAGGCGTTGGTGGCCAGCGCCAGGCCGACCGGCAGCAGGGCCAGCCAGGCCCGCGAGCCGTCGGGCCGCAAGAGCCAGTAGCCAAGCCAGGCATGGATTGCCCAGACGAACGCAGCCAGCAGCAGGCGAAAGCTCGTGTTGCTGGCATCTGCGGCGCCCAGTCCGACTACAAAACCCTGCACGCGCCAGGCGGTTTCGGTAAACAGCGGCCACCACAAGTCGTCAGGCAAGGGTGCGCCTTGCCAACGCTGCCAACTCCAGGCCAGGGAGCGGGCGACATCCCACAACACCCGCCAGAAAGAGGGCAGCAAAGCGCCCACGGCGTTGGCGACCGCCAGCAGGCCCAGCAGGCCGCCGGTCAGCAGCAAAGATGCGGCGCGCCAGCGACGTTGGCTCAACCACCAGCCCGCCAGCAGTGCCACGAACGCCAGACTGCCCAGCGGGTCGCGCTGCGGCGTCCAGCGGGCCGCGTGGATGGCCGCGGGCAGCAGCAGCGCCAGCAAAACGGCCAGGAACGGCAGCAGCCAGCCGCTGCGCGGGCGCAGGTGGCGAAACAGCCAGATGAGGAGTCGGTCCACGATCAGACCTCCTCCACCACGTCACGACTGATGACGCGGCCGGTAGCCAGGGTGCGCAGATCAGTGCGCGTGCGGCGGTAGGTGATGAGCGGGCGCCGCGCCAGATGCCGATCGAGCAGATGCGTGGTGATGCCCTGGCGCGCCAGGGTGGCACGCAAGGCCAGGGTGGCGGCGCCCGGAGTTGGCGCAGGCGGTTCTGCAAATGAAGCGGCATCGAGCAGAATGGCCGCGGGCGCGACGCCGCGGGCCTGCAGGAGCAGAAAGGCCGGCAGCCAGTCGGCCTGCGTGGTCGGGGTGATGACGGCCAGGGTGATGCCGTGCCCCAGGCTGCTGCGTATCGCTGTCAGCGTGCGCGCCAGGGGCCAGGCCGGCGAGGTGTCGCTGGCGGCCAGGCTGTGCAGGATGCGCCAGAGCTGCGCCTCGCCGCGCTGAGGTGGCAGCAGGAGCGGTTCCCGGCCAAAAGCCACGATACCGACGGCCCGATTGCGGCGCAGCCAATGGGCAGCCAGGGATGCAGCCAGGACGATGGCGAACTCCTCGGTGCCATCCAGGCCCTGGCCCACCTGCACCGCAGCATCGAGATCGGCCACGATCCAGAGGTTGCCGGCCGGCTCCTGGTCGAACTCGCGCACCATCAAGGCGTCACGGTGCGCGGTGATGCCCCAGGCCACGCGGCGCAGGCTGTCGCCTGGCGCCCAGGGGCGCACACTGGCGACCGTCAGATCGCTTTCCAGGGCTTTACGCGTGGCGCGGGCGCGGCCACTGGCGCCACCGCGCGGCAGTTCTAACGGCGGCAGGCTGACCACCCGCGGATAGACCAGGATGGATTGAGTGAGGGCATAGTGTTGGGTGAGGGTAAACAGGCCAAAGGGGTCGGACATGATGACGTCCCAGGGGCCAAGGGTGAAGAGGCCGCGCTGCTGGCAAATCGCGGTGGTGTGCCACGCGGTGATTGCGCTGGGGCCGGCCGCCATCACCCGGTTGGCCGTATACGCGGGCAGGGTCGAATGATCTACGATTTCTGCGGCCAGTACGGGCAGGGCGCCACGGTTGACCAGTTCCCACATCTCCTCCAGCGCGTCCCCGGCTACCACCCAGGCGCCGCGCTGACGCCGGGTCAAGCTGACATCGGTCGCCAGCCGGTGCAGCCAGGCGAAGCACAGGCCAAGCGTGGTTGCCAACCCGACCAGCAGAATCGTCCACACGACCGAGGGCGTCACGAGCTGCAAGGCGAGCAGCAGCGCGATCAACGCCAGCGGTGTGCGAGAGGGCATGGTCAGGCGAGAAGTTGTCTCTTGCTTCATATTAGAAGGAGTGTAACCAAGGCGTAGCAGAAAGTCAAGGCTGCTCTCGGTGTGGTATAATTCACCCCAGACAATTCAGGACGAAACCAAGAGAGGATCAGGGGCGATGCGATACTTCAACACCCACGGGCCGGTCAATGCCAGTACACATTTCGTGGTGCCGCGCACGGCGCTTGTGAATCACCTGGTGGAACAGATTGACGCAGGCCATTATTTCACCATCTACGCCCCGCGGCAGATGGGCAAGACGACTCTGCTCTACAGTCTGGTTGATCGGCTGGCAGCCCAGCCAGACTTTGTGCCCGTTTTCCTGAGTTTTCAGGCTTTCGAGAATTGGCCGGTGCCCGATTTTCTCACCCAATTCGGAAGGCTCTTGCAGCGGGAAATCATGGCCGGGTTGAAACACGGGACACACGTGTCAAGCGCACGCGTGACCGACTCGGCGTTTTCTTCGAAAATCGCCAGGGTGGCGCAGAGCCAGGTTGACAGTTACATGGCCCTGTGGAATCTGTTCGATCAAATCAGCGATGCGGCGCCGCAGATCAGGGTGGTGCTCATCATTGACGAATTCGACGCGACGCCTCTCGAAGCGATCTCGCCGCTGCTGCAGGCCTGGCGAGACATGTATCTCAGCCGCCGAATACCGCGCGCCTTGCACAGCGTAATCCTGGTTGGCCTGCAGAATATCGCCACGCTGAACCTGGGACGCAGCTCGCCGTTCAACATTGCCCGCCAACTGCGCCTGGAAGGTTTCAGCCCGGACGAAGTGCTACAGTTGTTGGCGGACTTCACGACGGAAACCGGCCAGGGGTTTGCAGAAGGCGTTGCGGAGGAAATTCACAGGCTGAGCGGCGGCCACCCCTTCCTTGTCAATCGCCTGGCTGCCATCCTGACCGAGGAGGTAGCGCCCGATCGCACGCGTACGATTAGCGAAGCCGACCTGCAGGCCGCGCGGCGACAACTGGAAACCGAAACCAACTATAATTTTGAGAGCCTGGTGCGCCACGCGCAGGTCTACCGGGACGATGTGTTGAACATGCTGTTCGGCGCCGACTATGAGTTCAATCTCAACAATCCGCTGGTCCATGCCTTGTATTTGCACGGGGTCATCACCCGCGGGGCGGACGGAAATTGCCGCGTGGCCAATCCGATCTACACAGCCGTTCTCCTGGCAGCCTTCCGGCCGCTGCGCCTGCGCCTGATGGGTGATATTCTGGCGAACGGTTTCGATTTTCGCACCCTGGTGATAGACGGTGTCCTGCAGATGAGCGCGGTTCTGTCGCAGTTCCGCCAGTTCGTAGAGCGCCGCGGCCGCGCCGCCTTCAAGGTGAGTGAAACGCCGCAGGAGGCCACAGGGCAGTATCTGCTCACGGCCTACCTGGATTTGCTGGCGCGCCAGGTCGGCGCTGAAGTATTCACCGAGGTGCCGTCAGGCGCTGGCATTCTCGATGTGATCGTGCTGCATCGGGGCCGGCGCTACGTGATCGAAACCAAGATCTGGCGCGGTCAGGTGTCATTCGAAGCGGGGTTGGCGCAGTTGTGCGGCTACCTGGCGAGCGAAAGCGAACAGACCGGTTATTTCGTGGTCTTCCACGCGCGGCCCGGCGTCTACGGGCAACTGCCGGATGAGCGTCTGGAATTTGCCTGGGAACAGGAGCATGTGCGGGTTTTCGTTTACCTGGTGCGCCTGGGCGCGATCTTCGACGCGGCGTAAGTCCTGGCTAGCCGGCCGCGTCCAGCATCGCCAATGTCTCCTCCCAGGTGCCAATGCCGGCCGCGGCGCCCAGAGATGTGACGCACTGCGCGCCAACCGCGTTGGCCAGACGCGCGGCTGCCGCCAAATCCCAGCCGCGCCAGAGGGCGGCGAGCAGCCCGGCGGCAAAGGCATCGCCCGCGCCGGTGGCATCCAGCGCAGCGGCCGGAAAGCCCGGCACGGTCAGCGCAGGGGCGGCCGCCGTCTTGACCAGGCAGCCCGCCGCGCCCAGCTTGATGACCACTGCGCTTACGCCCGCTGCCAGCAGCGCCTGACCGGCCGCATCCGGGGTCTGACAGCCGGTCAGCGCCTGCGCCTCGGCCAGATTGGGCAGGAAAAGGTGTACGAACGGCAGCGCAGGGCCGAGCATCTGCATCCAACGTCCGGTGTCGTCCCAAATGATGTCGAGCGATGTGAGTGCGCCCAACTGCCGGGCGCGGGCGAGAAGCTCCGCCAGGGGCGCGCCGTCCAGACCAGGCAGGACGAGCGCGCCGGCCACATGCACGAGGGGCGCCCGTTCGATCAGACCCCAGTCCACATCGGCCAGGGTCAGGTGCGCATTGGCGCCCACCGCGTGAATGAAGCGTCGCTCGCCATCCGGGTCAACCAGGGCCAGGGTGCAGGAGGTGCCGGCGCCGGCCGTGCGCCGCAGGCCGGCCAGGCCAATGCCGCGGCGCCCCAATTCCTGCCGCAAGAACTCGCCCAACGCATCCGCGCCGGTGCGCGCGATCAGTTCAACCGGCACGCCCAGCCGGGCCAGGGCAGACGCGGTGTTGCCGCCGCTGCCGCCGCTGTAAAGGCCGATCGAATCCACCAGCGCCTGGCGGCCGGGCGCGGGCACGGTGCGCAGCGGATGGGCCACCAGGTCGGCCACGACGGAACCGATGCAGACGACCGGGCCGCGCCGGTCACGAGGATCAAGAGATGAGAATGCGTTCATGCCGCTCATTATACCATGTGGCCGCCGGGCGCGGGCGGCAGTTCCAAATGTAGCCTGGTTTTTAACCACAGATGCGTTTTCTCCGAAAACGCAGAGATCACAAAGAACGCAGAGAAGTTGCCGATTTGCGTCTGATCTGCCGTTTCTTTGTGTTCACCAACCCCCGCATGTGCTCTTTGTGGTTGAATGTGTGCTACATTTGGAACTGCCCGTCGCCGGGCGGGCAAGTTGACTTCGATTCTCACATGCACTACAATGGCGGCCTGGGCGGGGAGCCGTCCAAGTTGGCAGGCGGTGGAGGCAGCGTGGATTTTACACAGTTCAACCAGGCGGTGCAGCACAATGTGGGCCAGGTGATCATCGGTAAGGCGTCGGCCATCGAGCTGCTGCTGGTGGCGCTGTTGAGCGACGGCCATGTGCTGATCGAGGACGTGCCGGGCATCGGCAAGACCACCCTGGCTAAGGCCCTGGCGCGCAGCATCAGCAGCAGCTTCGCCCGCATTCAGTTTACGCCTGACCTGCTGCCCAGCGATGTGACCGGCATCAGCTTCTTCAACCAAAGGGAGCAGGCATTCGAGTTCCGTCAAGGCCCGGTGTTCAGTCAACTCCTGCTGGCCGATGAGATCAACCGCGCGACGCCTCGCACGCAGTCCGCGCTGCTGGAGGCGATGCAGGAGCGTCAGGTGACGGTGGATGCAGAGACCTACGCCTTGCCCCGGCCCTTCCTGGTGTTGGCAACGCAGAATCCCATCGAATTGGAAGGAACCTTTCCGTTGCCAGAGGCGCAGCTCGATCGCTTCGTGCTGCAGATTCGCCTGGGCTATCCCGATGAAACCGAGGAGGAGCAGATGCTGCTGCGTTATCAACAGGCGGAGCCGTTGGTGCAGCTACAGCCCGTGGCCACGATTGACGACGTGATCGCCTTGCAGTCTGCGGTGCGCGCGATCCATGTCAGCACCGACGTGCGTCGCTATGTGGTGCAGGTGATCCGCGCGACGCGCGCGCATCCGTCGGTGGAACTCGGCGTTTCGCCGCGTGGCACACTGGCCCTGGCCCGCGCCAGTCAGGCCCTGGCCGCGCTGCGCGGACGCGATTATGTCATTCCCAGCGATGTGCAGCACCTGGCCGCGGCCGTGCTGACGCACCGCGTGCATGTCAGCCCGCAGACGCGCCTGCGCGGCCGCACACCGCAGCAGGTGATCGCCGAGATTGCCGCGACCGTGCCGGCGCCGGTCGCAAGCTAGGCATACAGAACTAATGAACACGGATTTGAAAACAATGTGGCTGCGGCGCAGTCTACCGGTGCGGGTTGGGTTGGGCTTTGCCGCGGCCGGGGTTCTGCTGGCGCTCATCGGCATCGTGCGCGGGAACGTTCCCCTCAATCTGCTCTCCATCGTGCTGGCGCTGGCGATTTCCGGCGGAGGCTGGTTCCTGGTCAGTTGGGCCATTGCCACGGCCGCGGTGGACGTGGAGCAGGATCTACATGAACATGATTCCGACCACTGACGCCGGCTCATTGCGCCAGGCCAGCATTGGCGCGCTGCTCTTCGACATGGATGGCGTCATCTATCGGGGCAATGCGGCCATCCCCGGCGCCGCGGCGCTCATCGCCAATCTGCAGGCGCACCAAACTCCCTTTCTGTTCCTGACCAACAACGCCACGCTGACCGCAGCACAGTTTCAGGCCAAATTGGCAATCCTGGGCATCTACGTGGAGCAGGCGGCCGTCTTCACCAGCAGTATGGCAACAGCCGCCTGGCTGAGCCGGCAAGCGCCGCCGGGCGCGCCGGTTCTGGTCGTTGGGGAAGCAGGCTTGCGCCAGCCGGTGCTGGCCGCGGGCCTGACCGTGGTGACAGACTGGCGTCAGGCCGCCTGGGTGGCCGTGGGACTCGATCGTGAGGCCACCTGGTCTTCATTGAGGGATGCTGCGCTGGCCATCCGTGCCGGCGCCCGCTTCGTAGCCACCAACAGTGACGCCACGCTGCCGAGCGAGGAGGGTGAACTGCCGGGCGCCGGCGCTCTCGTCGCCTTCCTGCGCACCGCCACCGGCGTCGAGCCGACGGTGGTGGGCAAGCCGCAGGTCGCCATGTTCGAGCAGGCGCTGGCGCGACTGGGTGTGAGCGCGGCGCAAACGGTCATGGTCGGCGACCGTGTGGAGACCGACATCGTCGGTGGACAGGCTGCGGGCCTGCGCACCATCGGCGTGCTCAGCGGCGTCAGCAGCGCCGCAGCCTTCGCGCAAACCGTCCCGCCCCCCACCTGGGTCTTCGACAGCGTCGCCGAAATCAACCTGGCGCTATTTGAGTAACGCGCCTTCTCCCCTTGCGCAGGCTGGCTGCTCCACACATCGCTGGGCAAGACGACATCGCCATCCACAACACATGCTCCTTACAGGGAATTAGCCCTCGCGCTGCCACTCGAAGGAGCGGGCGGCCAGCCATTCGATGTGTGCGTAAAGGAATGGGTCGTCCATCTCCCGACGGGCATCGGCCACCCAGGGCATGATCGCCTCCCAGGTGTTGAGGCCGATCTCGCCGATGAGCCGGAACACCGCATCTTCCGGCAGCAGATTGCGGCGCAGCAGATCGCCGAGCGTTTCCACGAACAGGAGCACCCGCTGCAAGTAACGCAGTTCGCGGCTGCCGGCCGGGTATTTGCGCTTGACATCCCCCCAGGTATTGACCCCAAACTCGAAACGCAGCCAGGTGTAGGCCGCGTCGAAATCATCGCTGGTGATGATCTGGCAGATCTGCAGAAGTGCCGCAGCCTCGCCGGTAGCCCCACTGCCCATTGTGGTCAGCGGGGCCTCTGCCCGCGTCGAGTTGGCAGGGAGTGACGGGAGTACCGTTCGATTGCGTCTAAACAGCGGCATCGTCGCGCTCCTCTGCAACACCAGGGGTGGCGGCTGCTTCAGCCGCCGCGCGCAGCTCGGCGTAAAGGGCGGCGCGGCGCTTGTCGTTGGCCTTTTCCTGTTTTTCCAGGTCCTGCACGGCCGGCGGATAATGAGCGGTCTCCTTATTATTACCCGGCGGGGCGTTGTAGAGCAGGCGCGCCACCGGGCGACTCCCAGGGGGAGCGCCGGGCTGGCCGTGCAACAGGTGTGACTCGAAGATTTCGTCAACGTCGGCAGGCTGCACATGGGCGTACCAAACCGCGTCGGGGTAGATCACCAGGTTGGGGCCATGCCCGCACTGATTGAGGCAGCCAGAGCGATTGATACGAATCTCATTCTGCAGGCCGGCCGCGGCCACTCGCGCCTTGAGGCGTTTGAGCACTTGCTCGGTATCTCCATCGAAGGGGCAGAAGGCGCCGTAGGTGCAAACAAAGACATGCTGGCGGTATTGTCCCATTGAAATTCGTCCGTTTCTCCTGGTTTGTTCGGTAGTGCTGTAGCATGATAGCTGTGGTATGATAATAGAAAGGCGAACGCCTGTCAATGATGGATTGGCAGGCGGATGCATTTCAGTCCTGGGGCATAGCCCACGCAAGTGGGCTTCGCAGTCGTTGCAGCGACTTGCAGTCGCCTGCGTGTAGGTGGTCTCTTGGGCCGATTGTACTATATCCCAGATAAAGCCGTATTTCTATACTGAACGGCGTCACCTCCGAGACTGTTGATTACGCAGGACAGGGTAATGACAGTCATTTGATTCGTAAGCATCAGGCGCGATGATAACGATACAATGCGGGCGAACGCGTGACCTGGCGTGAGCGTCTGCGTCTTGTTCTTGGGCCGACGTTTGTTCGGACTGTCGTAAAGGCATATGTTGACCGAGCGCACCGTGAGTTCAGCAGGACACACCTGCCCGGGGCGCCTGAGATGGTTTGAATGCCCCCTAGCTTCCCCGCTATCTGAGAAGAGATCGTTATTTGTCGTTGGAGGCTCTCTATGATGACTTTTCGTTTTTCGCATCAGCGCGCGCGGCGGTTCAGACTACTCTACATCGCCGTCATCATGACTATGCTCGTCAGCCTGTTCCCGCAGGTTGTTGGCCAGCCGGTGCCCACCGCCAGTGCCCACAACTTGAACGCCTCTGTTGTTTATGTCTACTTCGACGCTGACACCCAGGCCTACCTCGATGGCTTGATTGCCACGAACCAGCGCCCGGCCGGGCAGCCCTTGCTGCGCGCCGGCGACGAGCTAGGCATCATCATTAAGGCGGTGCCTGACCTGGGCACCACGACCGGCGTGGGCGGCTACTCCACCTTCTACGTCCCCAACGGGCTGCAGGTGACCGACGCAGCCTACATCATGCCCGGCGATCTCAACGCCGACGGCATCACCGGCTTCGACAAGGTGCCGATGAAGGGCCAGGCCCAAATGCCCATCGTGGGCGCGGGCGGCGATCCGACGGTCAGCCTGGTGGGCATCACCCGCGGCCCGAATATCCTGGGCGTAACCAGCCCCATCGTGACCGCAGGCAACACCAACCTGGGCACGGTGGTCGGCGTGTACGGCGACACCGGCATCTTCTACTCCACCGCGCCTGAGACCGCCTTCGGCACCTATACCGGCGGCATTATCAAGAATAACAGCGGTGACACGGTGGGCCTGCGCACAGTTCTGGGCACGACGCTCAACAAGTGGGATGCCTGGCAGGAGGCGGGGTACGGCATCGCCGGTACGACCAATCCCGCCTATCCTGCCGCCGCCCTGATTGACTCCAACCAGCGCGGCTACGCGCCGTGGGGCCTCGCCAACGTGGTGGCCGGCCCACAGAGCGGCTACGCCTGGGAGTTCGATTTCGCCAAATACACGGCCTGCGACCCCACCCCGACCGGGACTCCGCTGGCCAATTGTATTGATCAGGCCACGCAGGACATCGGTCCCTGGCAGCGCATCAAGTATCCGGGCAGCCAGTTCTCGGACGACCCTCCAGGTGGTTCGCCGAACCCGCCCTACGCCATTCCCTACACGCGCGGAGCCGACGCCAGCAACTCAGGCTTTGACCTGACGACCGGCGACCTGCCGCAGACCACCGGCCAGTCCAACGGCACGCCTACGGCGGTGCGCTGGGCCTACGGCCAGCAAACCCTGTACCAACCTGAGTACATGTGGATCAAGGTCAAAGTCCACGACGCCACCGCCATCCTCGATGCAACCGGCTGTCCCAAGTGGACCGTGGACACCTTCGGCGGCGACGCCGGCGGCGACAGCGGCGGCAAGGACCACATCTGGCGCTACTACGACCCCAACAGCGTCACCTTCAACGGCTGTCTGGCCATCGGCAAGCCAGCGACCCGCGAGTTGGTCAAGGTTGGCGACTACTACCAATACAAGGTTAAGCTGTACAACGCCGGCGCCAACAATTTCAGCACCGTGCAGATTCAGGACACGCTGCCCAGCGGCGCCACCTACATCAGCGCCGTGCCCGCGCCGAGCAACGTCTCCCTCCCGAACCTCACCTGGACCGTTGCGCCCTTCCTGCAGAGCCAGATGTTCGAGGCGACTGTCACGGTCAAGGCCAGCAGCAGCGGCCTCATCACCAACAAGGTCTGCGCCTCTGGCGTCACCACACCGGGCGGCCAAACCATCAACAGCTGCGGCCAGGACATCACGGTCGCCGGCAACCAGCCCCTCCTGCGCCAAACCAAGACTGTCACGCCTGCGGCGGTGGCGCCCGGCGGCACCGTTGCCTACACCATTGATATCCTCAATGTCGGCAGTGGCCCCAGCAGCAGCCCGGTGGTCATCACCGAGTACCTGCCCACCGGCTTCACCTACACCGGCGCGATTCCCGGCACCGTCACAGCGACCGTCAACGGCGCCAGCGTCACCGCGTCTGTCTCAGGCACGGCGGTGCAGCCGATCTTCAGCATACCGTCGGTCATCAACGCGGGGCAGAGCCTGGTGCTGACGTTCAGCGCGCTGGTGTCGGCCTCAATCACGGCCGGCAATTACACGAACTCCTTCCGCACCAGCGAGGGCGGCATCAACCACATCACGGGCGCGCTGGCGGGCGTGGACGTGGGCGGCGGGACCATCGGCGACACCGTCTATCGCGACTGGAACGGCAACGGTGTGCAGGACCCCGAGGATGAGGGATTGCTCGGCATGACAGTCAACCTCTATGCCGGCGCCTGCCCGCCCAGCGGCGGCGTGATCCAGACGCAGACCACCAGCGCCAGCGGCTTCTATCAGTTTACCGGCCTGGGCGCCAACACCTATTGTGTGGATCCGGTCGGCCCGGCGAGCTACACGCTCACGCAGGGGACCGATCCCACGCAGGTGACGCTGACGCTGGGGCAGAAGCGACTCAATGTGGACTTCGGCTATCGTCCCGGCGGCGCTGGCTCCATCGGCGACCTGGTCTTCGATGACAAGGGCAATGACGGGACCTTCAACGGCGCGGACGTGGGCATCCCCAACGTGACCGTGAAACTGTACGAAGACACCAACGGCAACGGCATCATTGACGCCGGCGACGCCCTGATCGGCACCGCGCAGACTGATGCGAATGGACTTTACAGCTTTACCGGCCTGGCCGAGGGGCTGAGCTACATCGTGGACGTGGATCAGACCGATCCCGACATCGCAAGCTACTTCGGCGGCGGCGTCATCCAGCAGTCCACGGTGGATCCGCGCTCCGTTCAGGGCCTGACCGGCGCCTACACCGCGGCCGACTTCGGCTTCTACAAGGTGGTGCCCGGCTCCATCGGCGATCAGGTCTTCTATGACCTCGACGCCGACGGCGTGTTCGACAGCGGGGAGCCCGGCCTGGCGAACGTGGACGTCAAGCTCTACCAGGACACGAATGGCAACGGCGTGGTGGATGCGGGCGAGCCGCTGCTGGCGACCACGACCACCGACGCCGCCGGCGTCTACAGCTTCAATAACCTGCCGGCCGGAACCTACGTCGTAGATGTGGTCCAGACCGACCCCGACGTCCCGGCCTCGCTGGCGCCTTCTCTCGACCCCATCGCCGTGACGTTGGGCGTGGCCCAGGCCAGGACCGACGTGGACTTCCCCTTCGTCCAGGCGCTGACCAAGACGGTTGACCTGACGAGCGCCGCCCCCGGCCAACAGCTCACCTACACGGTCTACCCGCGCTACTTCGGCACGAGTCTCCTGACCGGCGCCGTGATCAACGACACGCTCCCGGTGGGCACGACCTATGTCGCCGCCAGCATCACCGCCGGCGGCGAGGCCGTGGACGGGACGGATCCGCCGGACGGCGTGGTGGACTTCATGGCTGGGACGCAGGCAGCAACGCCGTGGGCAAGTGGGCTACAGCGGCGGCACGGCCACTGTGTCCCGGCCACGCAGACCATCGTCGCCAGCAAAGACACCTACATTGATTCCAATGACCTCAACGCGAACTATGGCACACAGAACAACATCTCGATCGACTCCGACAGGGTGTATCACGGTCTGGTCCAGTTCACGCTGCCGACCCTCCCCACCGGCGCCGTGCTCGACAAGGCCGATCTGCTGCTCACAGTGGCCGGCGGTCAGAACGCAGACAGGACTGTCAGTGTCCGCAAACTGCTGAAAGGCCCCTGGACGGAGGGCACATCCAACAACACCTGCACCACCGGCGCCGCCTGGCAAGGCCCCAACTGCACCGACACCTGGACCAGCGGTAACTTCAGCAGCAGCGACTATGGGCCGCAATTGGGCGCCGCCATCGCGCCGGCGGCCTCCAACACAACCTACGCAACCGTGGTCACAAACGCGGTGAACGACTGGTACGCCACGCCCAGCGCCAACTACGGGCTCGTGCTGCTGGCGGCCGGTTCCGACACCGGGACGGTCACGTTCGATGCAAGAAACCAAGCCGGCACCGAACCCAGGCTGCTGCTCACCTATCGCGTCCCCACCGCGGGCGGCTGCAGCGGCACGGCCACGTTGACCGACATCGCCGACACCTACATCCAGGAAGACAGCGACGGCAATGACAACTTCGGCACGGACAATGTGATGAAGGTTCGGCCGCAGAGTCTCAGGCACAAGCACGCGCTGCTTCTGTTCGACGTGAACGGCATCCCCGTCGGCGCCACGATCAACGCGGCACCCTCAAGGTCTATGTATCCACCAATAAGACCCTCACAACCAGCGAGATCCATCGCATGGTCACCGCCTGGACGGAGGGGACGGACGCCACCAACGGCGCCCAGTGGAACGATCCCAACGGCACCGGCACGGCGGGTACGTGGGCCGCGGGCGCCTTCGGCACCGCCGACTACAACGCCACCACTGTCGGCGCCATCACCCCCAGCACCAAACTCTTCAAGACGGCTGACGTCAAGAGCCTGGTCCTGGGCTGGCAGACCGGCGCCTTCGCCAACAACGGCCTGGTGCTGCTGACCACGGGCACGGCCACCGGCGATGCCGCCTACGCCAGCCGCGAGAACGGCACTGTTGCCAACCGCCCCGTCATCAATGTGACCTGGACCATCCCGCCCAGCGACCCCACGCGCGTCAACACGGTGAGCGCCGGGCCACTGCTGGTGGTGGAAGGGGACAAGATCAACGTCAACATGGTCTTGCAGAACACCACCGCCTCGGCCGTGACGGGTGTCACCCCCAGCGCCCTCACCGTCACCGCCTCGGGCGCGGGCGCGTATAGCTGCGCCACCCTCACCGGCCCCAACCCGGCCAGCCAGACCGTGCCGGCCAACGGCTCGGCCACCTTCACCTGGACCTGCACCACCAGCACCGCGCCGACCGTGCCGGGCAACCTGACCTTCAGCGCCACGGCCAGCGGCGACGCAGGCGCCACCACCTTCGCTTCCAGCACGTCCCAAAGCGTGATCGTCACCCCGCCCCTCACTTTCAAGGCGCAGGTAAACAACCCGCCCGGCGTGAACGTGGCCACCAACCAGGCCGACATGACCCTGGCCTTCCCGGCCACTCAGGGCAACGTCTGCTACGTCATGGCCGACGGTTATGGCGTTAATGATGTGGACTACCTGCGCCAGGTGGATCGCACGACGGGCGCCGTCACCCCGGCCACTCCCAACCCGGCCGGCACACAGAGCATCGGGGCCATGTCCTGGAGCTGGACTACCTCCGGCTCTACGCCGTGAACGCCAACCAGATGGGGACGCTCGACACGACCACCGGCCTGTTTACGGCCAAGCCCAACACTGTCGCCAGCGTCGCTGACCCCATGCAAGGGCGAGTTCGGCGCCATCACCGTGGCCGACGTGGACGGCATCAGCTTCGACCCGGCCACCGGCGTTCTGTATGGCGTGAGCCGCCGCGAGGGTACGAACACCCAGCTCGACGTGTTGATCAAAATTGATCCGGTGACGGGCAAGCACATCAACAGCGCCTTCGGGACCGGCGTGGACTACATCAAGATCCGCACGGATCTGCTGGCGACCCCGCTCTACGAGATCGACGACATCAGCTTCGATCCGGTCAGCGGCTCGCTCTACGCCATCGCCAACGGCACCTCCGCCAGCCCGTCGGTGGGCGACCGGCTGGTGATCCTGAATAAGAGCACCGGAGCGGTCACGGACGTTGCCCGCGTCACTAAGTCCACTGGCGGCAACCTGGACGACGTGGAAGGCTTGAGCTTCTACGGCGATGGCGGCCTCTACGCCACCACCGGCTATCATGCCGCCACAGGCGACACCAATAAGCTGTGGGAGCTGGACAAAGACACGGCGATCGCGACTGAGGCGGCGGTCCTTGGCACCCAGTCCACGTACAACGACTACGAGGCCGTGGCCTGCCAGGGCGGCTCGCTCAGCACCGGCTCCACCCCCAGCAACCAGGTCGAGACCGCGCTCACCGCCAGCATCGGCGACCGCGTCTGGTCCGATGTGGACGGCGATGGCGTGCAGGATCCGGGCGAGCCGGGCCTGGGCGGCATCGAGGTGTGCGCCACGCCGACCGGGGGCGGCGCGGCGGTGTGTGACACCACCGACGCCTTCGGCAACTACCGCATCTACGGGCTGACCAACCTTGCCACTTACAACGTGGCGCTGACCCCCGCCACCATCCCGGACGGAACGACACCCACTTTCGTACCCCCGCAGCCGGTCACCGCCACCACGGCCGGCACCCTGACGGCTGACTTCGGCCTGCGCCCGCCCGGCACGGCCAGCATCGGCGACACGGTTTGGCTGGACGCCAACAACAACGGCAGCCTGGACGGCGCGGAGCAGGGGCTGCCCAACATCACGGTCAAGCTCTATATTGATCAGAACAACAACGGCGTCGTGGATGGCGGCGACACGCTGATCCAGACCCAAACCACCGACGCCTTTGGCAACTATCTGTTCGGCGGGCTGCATCCCGACGACTACCTGGTGGTCGTGGACACCGCCAGCTCGGTCACCTCGCCCTACGATGGGACGACCACCATCGCTGCGGCCATGGCCCCGACCACCGGCACGACTAACCCGCGCGACGTCACCATCACCACACCAGGCCAGGCCATTACGAACGCGGACTTTGGCTACAACTGGGGTGGCTCGATTGGCGACACCGTGTGGTTGGATACCAACCAGGATCAGGTGGTGGATCCGGGCGAAACCCGCCTGCAGGGCGCCACGGTGCTGCTCTACTTCGATGCCGACAACGACGGCGTGATTGATCCGTCTGAGTACGCGCCGGTTGCCTTCGTAGAAACCGATGTCAATGGCAACTACCTGTTCAGCCATCTGCCGCCGGGTAACTATCTGGTAGATGTCTACGAGGACAGCATCACGACCGATGGCGTGCGCGACATTGTATCCACGACGCCGGATGTGCGGGATGTGGACCTGAACCCCAGCCAGTCTGTGCTCACCGCGGACTTCGGCTACTACCTGGGCGCCAAGGTCGAAGGCAACGTCTTCTGGGACGAAAACCGCAACGCGCTGCTGGATCCCGGCGAGCAGGATGCACCACACCTACTGGAGAATGTCACGGTCAACATCACCTGCCTGGGCGCCGATGGACTTCCGGGCGGCGGCGATGACTTCGTGGGCAGCCAGTCCACCGACGCCAATGGCCACTTCTCGTTCATTGTGCCGCCGGGTCCCTGTACCGTGTCCTATGTCACCTCCGACCCGGACATCCCCGCGGCCCTCGGCGACCAGACCACACCTACCAGCTACACCTTTACCGCCCAGGCTGGCGAGGACTGGCACCCGTCGTTCGACTTCGGCGTGGATAACACCGCCGCGATCGGCGATACGATCTTCGTGGATGCCAACGGCAACGGCGTGCAGGATGGTGGCGAGCCTGGCTTGCCCAACGTAACCGTCTACCTGTACCAGGACGTAGGTGTTATCGGCGTCTACGAACCGGGCATTGATCTCTTCCTCGCCGCGGATGGCAGCGACGCCCAAGGCAAGTATCTCTTCGATGGGCTGCCCAACGGCAACTACCTGGTGCGCGTGAACACCCTCACGCTGCCCACCGACTACGCCGAAACCGCCGATCCCGACCAGCCGGGTGTCCCCTGCACCGTCTGTGACAACACCGCAGTCGCGGCGATCTCAGGCGGCAACGACCTCCTCACCCGGGACTTTGGCTACCAGTATCAGCCAGGCGGAATCCCCGCCTCTACCAACACCATTTCCGGCGTGCTCTGGAATGACCAGGACGGCGATGGCGTCCCCGATGTCGGCGAACCGATGCTCACCGGCGTCTCCGTCGTCGTAGACTGCGGCGCCAACGGAACCTTCCTCGCTACCACCGGCGCCCTTGTGCTCGGCCGCAACTGGTCCGTCGCCGGCGTGCCCGACGGTAGCAACTGCACGATCACCCCGGACCCAACGACCCTGCCGCTCGGTTATGACCCGACCACCGTGACCTCCCGCACCGTGACCAACGTCCAGACCGATGTCAGCAGCCAGAACTTTGGCTACTGGCTGCAGCCCAGCAGCCTCAGCGGCAAGGTCGTCGTCGGCACCGGCAACGGCCAGGCCGACCCAGGCGAGACGCCGCTCAGCGGTGTTACCGTCACCCTGCGCTTTGCCGGCGCGGACGGCATCCTCGGCACGGCCGACGATGTCCTGTCAGCCACGACGACTGACCCCACCGGCGTACACCTTCACCAACCTGCTCCCCGGCCTCTACCAGGTGGCAGAAACCAATCCCGCCGGCTACGTCAGCGTCGCTGACCGCGACTTCGGCAACCCCGACAACATCACCGTCGTTCTCGCCAGCAACCAGAACATCACCACCCGCGACTTCGAGGACACCCCCATCACCGGCGACGTTACCGGCGCCGTCTTCACCGACCTCGATGGCGACGGCGTTCCCGACCCCGGCGAGGCGCCGCTCAACGGCGTCACCCTCACCATCTACGGCCCCGGCGTAGATGGCATCCTCGGCACGCCCGACGACACCCTGGTGGGAACCACCACCACCAACGCCTCAGGCGTCTACACCTTCACCAACCTGCCGGTCGGCCCGTACCTGGTCGTCGAAACCGACCCGCCCGGCTACACCTCCACCACCCCCAACAGCGTGCCCGTCTTTGCCCCCCCCAGCGGTGTGGCCACTGCCAACTTCGGCGATCAACCGGCCGCCACCATCTCCGGCGTCGTCTTCGATGACAACAACGGTAATGGCGCCCAAGGCCCCTCCGAACCCGGCCTGGCCGGCGTCACGGTGCAGCTCATCAACCCCACCACCGGCGCCGTCGTCGCCACCACCACCACCAACCCCGACGGCTCCTATAGCTTCAGCGGCGTCGCGCCCGGCAGCTACATCGTGCGTGAAACCGACCCCGCCGGCTACACCAGCACCACCTCGAACAATGTGCCGGTCAGCGTGGCCTCCGGCGGCGCCGCAACGGCCAACTTCGGCGATCAGCAGCCGGCCACGGTGGTAGGCACGGTCTTCGCTGACCTCGACGGCGATGGAACCCAGGGCCCCGGCGAGAACGGGCTTCCCGGCGTCACCGTCGGCCTCTACGACAGCGGCGGCAGCCTGGTGACGACCACCACTACCGCGGCAGACGGTTCCTATCTGTTCAGCGGCGTCGCGCCTGGCGCGTACACGGTGCGTGAGACCGACCCGGCCGGCTACGTCAGCACGACCACCAATATCGTGCCCGTCAGCGTACCTGCGGGCGGCGTCGGCGTGGCAGACTTCGGCGATCAACCGCAGGGCACCATCTCCGGCGTGGTCTTCAACGACGCCAACGGCAACGGCGTTCAGGACCCCGGCGAGATCGGGCTGGCCGGCGTCACCGTAGACTTGGTGGATCCCACCACCGGATTGGTGGTGGCCTCGACCACGACCAACCCCGACGGCTCCTACACCTTCAGCGGCGTCACGCCCGGCGCCTATCTCGTTCGTGAGACCGACCCGGCCGGCTTTACCTCCACCACCCCCAACACCGTCCCTGTCAGCGTCGCCCCCGGCGGAAGCGCCAGCGCCAACTTCGGGGACCAACTGCAAGGCACGGTGGCCGGCACCGTCTTCGACGACTTCAACGGCAACGGGGTGCAGGACCCCGGCGAGAACGGCCTCGGCGGCGTCACCGTCGCCCTCTACAACGGCGGGGGCGACCCTGGTGGGTACCACCACCACCGCCGGCGATGGCTCTTACCTCTTCACTGACCCGGCCGGCTGGTCGAGCACCACCGCTAACGTCGTCCCGGTCAGCGTTCCCCCCGGCGGCTCCGCCAACGCCGACTTCGGCGATCAACTCCCCGGTACGATCTCCGGCGTCGTCTTCAACGATCTCGACGGAGACGGCGTACAAGACCCAGGCGAACCCGGGCTGGGCGGCGTCACCGTGCAACTGATTAACCCGACCACCGGCGCGGTGGTGGCGACCACCACCACGGCGGCCGATGGGTCCTACAGCTTCAGCGGCGTGGCCCCTGGCGCCTACATCGTGCGCGAAGTGGATCCCAGCGGCTTCACGTCAACCACCGCGAATACCGTGCCGGTCAGCGTCCCCGCGGGCGGCGCGGCCACGGCCAACTTCGGCGACCAACAGATTGGCAGCGTGGTAGGCACCGTCTTCAACGATGTCAACGGCAACGGGGTCCAGGACCCCGGCGAGAACGGCCTCGGCGGCGTCACCGTCGGTCTCTACGACAGCGGCGGCGTCCTGGTAACGACCACCACCACCGCTGGCGACGGATCTTACCTCTTCAGCGGCGTTGCGCCCGGCCCCTACACCGTGCGTGAGACCGACCCGGCCGGCTATGCCAGCACGACCACCAACATCGTCCCGGTCAGCGTCCCCCCCGGTGGCGCCGCCAGCGCCGACTTCGGCGACCGCCTGCCTGCCTCGGTGTCCGGCGTCGTCTATCAAGACGCCAACAACAACGGCAGCCAGGACCCCGGCGAAAATGGCCTGGGCGGGGTGACGGTTCAGCTCATTGACTCCACCACCGGCCTCGTCGTTGCTACCACGACCACGGCCGGCGACGGCTCCTACCTCTTCCTCAACGTCCCCCCCGGCAGCTACATCGTGCGCGAAACCGACCCCGTCGGCTTCACCTCCACGACGCCCAACGATGTGGGTGTCAGTGTGCCCTCCGGCGGCAGCGCCAGCGCCAACTTCGGCGACAACCTGCCCGGCAGTGTGGCGGGCACGGTCTTCGACGACATCGACGGCGACGGCGTGCAAGATCCAGGCGAGAATGGCCTGGGCGGCGTCACCGTCGGCCTCTACAGCAGCGGCGGCGCCCTGCTTGCCAGCACCACCACGTCTGGCGATGGCAGCTACCTCTTCACCAACGTCGCACCTGGCTCTTACTCGGTGCGCGAGACCGACCCCAGCGGCTGGTCGAGCACCACGTCCAACAACGTACCGGTGACGGTGCCAGCCGGCGGCCTCGGCCACGCCGACTTCGGCGACCAACTGATCGGCACGGTCAGCGGCGTCGTCTTCGATGACCTCAATGGCAATGGCGTCCAGGACCCCGGCGAACCCGGCCTGCCCGGCGTCACTGTCCAACTGATCAACCCGAGCACAGGCAGTGTGGTGGCTACGACTGTCACGGCCGGCGACGGCAGCTACATCTTCCGCAGCGTGACCCCGGGCGCGTACACCGTGCGTGAGACCGACCCGACCGGCTTCAACAGCACTACGCCGAACGACGTCTCCGTGTCGGTCCCGGCCGGCGGCGCCGCGGTAGCCAACTTCGGCGACCGCCAGGTGGGCACGGTCTCCGGCGTCGTCTTCAATGACATCAACGGCAACGGCAGCCAACAGGGAAGCGAGGCCGGTCTGGCCGGCGTCACCGTTGGCCTGTATGACGGCGGCAACAACCTGATCGCCACCACCACCACCGCCGGTAATGGCTCCTACCTCTTCCTCAACGTCCCCCCCGGCAGCTACAGCGTCCGTGAAACCGACCCGGCCGGCTTCCTGAGCACGACGCCCAACAGCGTCAACGTCACCGTCCCCGCCGGCGGCTCCGCCAGCGCCAACTTCGGCGATCAGATCATCGCCCTGGGCGCCGCCTCCCTCAGCGGCGTGGTCTACCTCGACTCGAACGGTAACGGCATCCGCGATCCCGCCGAAACCGTGGGCATCGCCGGGGCGCCGGTGACGATCTACGGCCCCAACGGTGTGATCATCACGCGCACCACCACCATCACCGGCTTCTACAGCGTCACCAACCTGCCCCCCGGTATCTACACGGTGACGATGCCCAACACGCTCAACTCCCCCACCGCGGTGCTGAGCTCTCCGAGTCAACTCAACGCCACCCTGGCCGTGGGTGAGAATCGCACCGGCCTTGACTTCGGCTACGTGTTGCCCACCGGCTTCACCATCGTCAGCTTCACGGCCCAATGGCAGGGCGATGTGGTCGTCGTCCGCTGGATCGCCATCAACGAAGGCGCCCTCGCCGGCTACCACATCTACCGCTCAACCGACCCCGACGGCTCAGACCTGGTGCGCGTGACGCAGCAGATGGTGCCGGTCGCGGGCGGCACGTATCAGATCAACGATACCACCGCCGTGCGCGGGCAACCCTACTGGTACTGGGTGCAGACTCAGCCCGATGAGCTGCTGATAGGACCTTACCCCCTGACCGTCAGCAGTAAAGTTTTCATCCCCGTCATGCGTAAGCATCGCTAACGCAAGGCGGCGCAGTTCGTCATAGCGCCGCTCGCCAGACAAACCTCCGTGGCAAAGTTGCCACGGAGGTTTTTTGTTTCAAGCCAGCACACAATGTCTTTTGGCCTTCTCATGCGTCATTATGCGTATCGAGACCGAATACTGAATTGAGGACCAGCCATGTTTTCTTTCGACGACGAAAAACCGACGATTACCTATGGCTATCGGTTCAGCTTGGGAAACGGCGCAGAACGTGAGTTCAAGGTGGAACTTGACCGGGCCAGCTTGAGTGTGGTCCCTACGCCAATGGAATCCTACCCCGCTTGGACGGCGCTCACCAGTCACCAATGCGCAGGTTGTCCCCTCAAACCAGAGCAACACCCGCGCTGCCCTATCGCCGCCAACCTGGTGGAGATCGTAGATTTTTTCAAGGACGCCGCGTCCTATGACAAGGCCGTCGTAGAAATCTCCAGTGAGGCCAGAAACTACGTGAAGGAAACCCCGCTGCAACGCGGCATCAGTTCGCTGCTCGGCATTTACATGGTGACGAGTGGCTGTCCTGTCATGGAAAAACTCAAGCCGATGGTGGCGATTCATCTGCCCTTTGCCACCGCGCAAGAGACCACCTATCGTGTCACCTCGATGTATCTGTTGGCGCAATTCTTCATTGCCCGCCGCGGCGGACAGCCAGATTGGAGCCTGGAAAACCTGCCCCGGGTTTACGATGACATCCGCATGGTCAACCGTGGATTCGTCAATCGCCTGCTGGCCGCGGGCGTGCAAGATGCCAGCATCAACGCCATCATCCTGCTCGACACGTTTGCCAGTTATGTACACTATCCCGGCGCAGATTCACCGCTCGGTGAGATCGTCGGGCAAATGGAAGCGCTGTTTCACGCCTACATGCCCCCATGAGCCTGTTTCTGAGTTGACGCGGCACAACGTCGCATGGCGCTGAACCACCGCGCATAAAAATGCGCTTGGCAGGCCGCCGCCGCTTACCCAATTGCCAAAAATCTGCTATACTGCCACCGGTCACCCGCAGGCAGGGACATCACATCTTGGACACATCGCGCCTGAACAGTAGGGTTATGGCCTGACTGTTGACCGGGAGCCTGTCATGAATTTCTGGGATTTGGGTTTACACGTCTCTCTCCTATTCGTCTCGGCCCTCATCGCCGGGGTGCTGGTACGCGTGGCCTGGCGCCGCCGCCCCGCGGCCGGAGCCACTGCCATCGCCGTCCTCATGCTGGCCGTTGGCGAATGGTCCTTGGCGACCATCGGCGAATTGCTTGCCAGCGGGCTGGCGGCCAAATTCTTCTGGATCAAGGTTGAGTTCATCGGCGTCGTGGTCATTCCCCTGGCCTGGCTGGCCTTCACCCTGGCCTACACCGGCGCCTCTGCCTGGCTGACCCCGCGCCGCTTTGCCTTCATGGCGTTGATCCCTTTGCTCACGCTGGTGTTGGTCTGGACAAACGATCTGCACCATCTCGTCTACGCCGCTTACCGCCTGGACACCAGTCGGGACCTCGCGCTGGTCAATCCAACCTACGGCGTCTGGTTTTGGGTCTACATCGCCTACACTTACCTCTTTCTGATCGTCGGCACCCTCATGGTCTGGCGCGGGGTCTATCGGTCTCCCAGCATCTATCGCGGTCAGGCCGCGGCCATCACCATTGCTGCCGGCCTGCCCTGGCTTACCAACCTGATATATGTTCTGAACCTCAGCCCCTGGCCCAATCTCGATCCTACCCCGGTCAGTCTGACGCTCACCGGCCTGGCGGTGATCTTGAGCCTTTACCGCTATCGCCTGCTGGATCTGGCGCCGGTGGCACGCGATGAGCTGCTCGAGAACATGATTGATGGGGTGCTCGTCCTCGATCTGCACGACCGCGTGGTGGACATCAACCGCACCGCGCTCAGCATGATGCAGCATACGGAGCGCGAGGTCATCGGCCAACCGATGCTGCGCTTCCTGGGGGGCCAACCTGGGCTGGTCGCACGCTATCGCACCGTGATGGAGACGCATGAAGAGATTACCCTGGGTTCGGGTCTCAATCAGCGCTTTTTCGATCTGCGCATCTCCCCGTTGAAGGACCGGCGCGGCCACACGACCGGTCGCCTGGTCTTTCTGCGCAACATCAGCGAACGCAAGCGCGTCGAACATCTCCTCTCGCAGAGTGAGCAGCGCTACCAAACCCTCGTCGAGAACGTACCTATTGGCGTTTTTCGCTGCACCCTCGGCCAGCAGGGCAGCCTGTTGATGGCGAACCGGGCCTTCCTGGCGATGTGCGGGCTGAACGAAGCAGAGATAGAGCGCGCCGCTATGACCAGCCTGTTGGCCGCGCCCGCAGCCTGGGCCCAGATCGCCGACCGGGTGGCAGCGCAGGGCCGCGTAGAAGGCGCGGAAGCTCAACTGCGCCGGCCGGATGGCAGTCGCATCTGGATCTCCCTCACCGCCACCCCGACGATTTTCGGAGGGGACGCCGGCGCCGCCGGCGCCCCCGCTGGTCTGGACTGCACGGCGCAGGACATCAGCGACAGTAAACAGCGCACACTGGAGCGCGAAGCCATCCTGGCGATTAGCGAGAGTGTACGCGCCGCGCCGACCCGCGCGGCGATGCTGCCCGTGATCCTGGAGCAGATGATGGCGCTGGTGGACGCGGAAGGGGCCACGCTGGTGCTGCGCGATCCGGTGAGCACAGAACTGGTGGTTGAGGCGGCTGGCGGACGCTGGGAAGGCGCAGGGGGGGAACGGGCGTTGGGGTCTGACAGTGTTACGGCTGCGGTGATGGCGAGACAGGAGCCCTATCTCGCTGCAGCCGGCGTTCATGCCTGGCCGCTGCCGGGCGCGGTGCAGGCGACGCCGCTGGCCGTGGCCTGTATGCCGCTGCTGGTGGACGCGGACGCGATTGGCGCGCTGTGGGCTGGCCGGCCCCATGCGTTCGGTGAGGGCGATGTGCGCATTCTGACCGCGGTGGCGAACATCGCGGCGAGCGCGATTCAGCGCACCTCACTGTACGAAGAGGTGCAGCGCTATGCCGGTGAGTTGGAGCAGCGGGTGGCGGCACGCACGGCTGAGCTGCAGGCGGCGAACGAGGGGCTGAAAGAACTCGACCGCCTCAAGACCAAATTCGTTTCCAATGTTTCGCACGAACTGCGCATGCCGTTGGCCAACATCAAGCTCTATTTGAATCTGCTCAGTCGGGAACGAGAGGAGCACTGGCAGCGCAATCTGCAGGTCATCGCGCGCGAGACTCACGTTCTGAGTCAGTTGATCGAGGACCTGCTCGATCTCTCGCGCTTGGACATGGGCAAGACGCCATTGGCGTTGGGGCCGATGAATCTGAATGACCTGGTCGAAGATCTGGTCGAGCAGCGGGCCGGCCTGCTGGAAGAACGCGGCCTGCAGCTGCGCGCGGAACTGGACGAAGCGCTGCCGCTGGCGCTGGGGGACCGACAGATGCTGATGCAGGTGGCGACCAACCTGATGGCGAACGCGATGAATTACACGCCAAGCGGCGGTCAGGTGATGATGCGCACCTGGGTGCAACGGGAAACTGAGCAAATCTGGGTTGTTCTGACGGTCAGTGACACGGGCTGTGGGATGAGCGAGGAAGATCAGCGGCGCCTGTTCGAGCGCTTTTACCGCGGTGAGGCGGCACGGCAGACACAGGCGCCAGGGAGCGGCCTGGGGCTGGCTATTTGCCAGGAGATTGTGGAACGGCACGGCGGGCGCATCAGTGTTGCGAGCGCCGTGGGGCAGGGCAGCACCTTCAGCGTGAGGCTGCGGCCGGCCGCCGCGGCAGGGGGCGGATGGGCAGAGCTGGCCTAACGGCTGACTACGCGCAGTCCTCCCATCAAGAGACGGTCGGCGCCCTCAGCGCCCGGCGCAGACACCAAGCTCAGACGATCGAAATCGGGCTGGGTGTAGAGTCCGATCTCCAGTTGGTAGACGCCCGGCCGCGCCTGCGCTGACACGGCGAGCGTATGCGTGTCGGTGATGATGTCGCCGGCAGCCCAAGCCCTGGTCGCGGGCTGCGGGACGCCATCATGCCCCCCGAAGGTCTGCCAGTCACTGCCCTGCGTCAACGACCCCCCAGGATTGGGGGCTGGAGGGCCGAGGAGATGAACGAAGGTGGTGTAATCACTGGCGACCGGGCCGCGTGCCTGCCAGTAGAGAGTCACGGTCAGCGGTTCGCCGGGAAGCAGCAGGCGGCTGCTCAGGCTGTACCCGACCAGAGTGATATGATCCAAGAAAGCGATGTCCATGGCGTTTGGCGCTGCGCCCGCCTGCGGAACGAGCGCCACCGCTCCGAAAATCAGACTATCAGCCGCCACGCGGCTGTCCGCACCAGGGACCATGAGCATGACCGGCAACCGCTGACCGGTCGCGTGATCGTACAAGCCGACCGCCCAATGGGCCTGATCGGGCGTGTAAGTCGTGGCCGGTATGTGTACCTGGTAAGCCTCGGTGTAGGTCTGGCCGGGCGTCCATTGACTGGTGGGCAAGAGACCGGCGCCGGGCATGGTGTCGGTCTGCGCGACGGTCAGGCCGTCATTGCTGACCAGGTGAATGAAGATGGAATAGTCACGGGCGTTCGGCGCCAGCGCCCGCCAGCGCACCGTCACGGTGGCCACGTCACCGGGCTGCACCTGGCCGGATGTCGCGGCCACCCCTTCGATGGCAAAAGCCGTGCCCAGGTTGACCTGCAGCGCCGCCAGGTTTGCCGCCCCGATCGAGGGCGGAGGGCGGTAGGCAGGCGCGATGAGGGCGAAAGGGGTGAGCGCGGAGAGCAGAAAGAGTCCACTTGCCACCAGCCATCCCAGGCGGCCATGCAGACCGCGCAGGCCCATCAGCAGCAGCAGGCCGAGGGTGGGCGCGGCCGGGAAGAAGTAGCGCCCCTGCGCCGCCGGCGCGATCACCATGAAACGCAGCCAGGAGAAGATCAAGAGCGCCAGCCAGAGCATGAGCAGGAAAGAGGGTAAGAGTGAGGGCAGAAAAGTCGCTGGCCTGTTCGGCGCGACCGCGGAGGGCTTTCGACTCGCCGCCAGGGCCTGCCAGAGCGCCAGCAGCAGCCCCAGGCCGATCACGATCTCCAGACCCCGCAGCGCTGTGTACACCCAGGTCGGATAGGGCAGGTTGAGCCAGCCAAAGAGACCCCAGAAGGAGCGCTCCAGGCTCTGCATCTCACCCAGGATGGTGCGCCAGTCGGCCGGGGCGACGCGCAGGAGGATGTTGGCCTGCCAGATGTTCCAGGCGAGCGGGTCGCGATAGAGCAGCCAGTTGCGCACGAACCACCAGCCGCTGATCGCCACGGCCGGCGCGGCCAGGGCCAGTCCGCCGGCGATCAGCGTGCGCCCGCTGCGCCGGCGCCAGGCGACGATCAGCAGCGCCAGGCCGGTCACCGCGACGAGGCCCAGGCTGCTGAGCTTGGTGAGCAGCGCCAGGCCAAGCAGGATGCCCAGAATGACGAACGGCTTGAGGCGGAGAGCGGTCGTCTGCCCAACAGGGGCAGCCACCAGATGAACCACGCGCCAGAGCACGAGCGCGGCGAGCGCGTTGATGGCGTTATCATTGCTGGCCGCGGCGCTGATGAAGACGAACTGGGGAATGAAGGCCACCAGCGCGGCGCCGAGCAGGGCGGGTTGCGCGCCCACGATCAGCGCCAGGGTCTGATACGTAGCCCAGATCGCCAGGGCGCCCAGCAAAATCGAAAAGAAGCGCACGAGGTGCAGCGCCAGGATGCTGCCGCGCCAGGGCCAGGCCTCGCCGGGGCCGGACCGATCGGTGTCATGATGGATCAGATAGTTGCGGTTGGCGACCGCGTCCGGCTGGCCAATGGCGGCGTGTGGATTGGCGCGGGCGTAGAGGGCCGGGAAGTCGCTCTGATCCACCCAGGCGGTCAGGCCGGCGGCCGCCAGGTAATACAGCGGCGACTGCACCCCCTGCTGGCGCCACAGCGCCGTCGTCTGCGGCGCAGAAACCGGCAGCCCCTGGCCGCTGGCGAGGTGCTGAACGAAGGCCATGTGCCAGACCTCGTCCGGCGCCTCGAAGGCCGGCGTCGTCACGCTGTAGATCCCGGCCACCAGCACGAACAGGAGTAGAATCACAGCCAGCCCGCGGCGCGGCTCAACGCTGAAGATCATACGCTCACGCCCCGACCCGCCGGGCCTGGCGTCGGGGTGGGCGCCAGAGGAACAGGTAATAGAGCCAACTGGTTACGTAACGCGGGGCCACGTCCTTGACACGAAAATTAGAAACCCCATTCGCCCGCACGTATTCATGCGTGGGCACTTCGATCAGGTGGTAGCCGCGGCGCACCGTTTTGATGACCATCTCCTGCTCGATGGTGGTGATGTTCTCGCGCAGATCGAGCGCCAGGGCCACGTCACGACGGATGGCCCGAAAACCGTTCTGACAATCGGTCAGACGCACGTTCTGCGTGTAGTTGATACTCAGGGTGATGACCTGACTGCCGAGAAGACGCACGCCCTGGTGCAGGGTGGCGTGCAGTTCATCGCTGCCGCCCAACATGCGCGAGCCAGAAACATGATCGGCCAGGCCCTGGCAGATCGGGTTGACCAGCGCCGGAATGTCGGCCGGGTCGTGCGAGCCGTCCGCGTCAATGAAGACCAGGATATCGCCGCTGGCCTCCTGGATACCCTGGCGAATGGCCGCGCCCTTGCCCTGTCCACTGTCCAGGATGACCCGCGCGCCCAGGGCCGCGGCGATGTCGCGGGTGGCATCGCGGCTGTGACCGTCCAGCACCAGCAGTTCATCGGCGTAGGGCAGAGCCAGTTCCAGCACCGGGCGGATGTTGGCTTCTTCGTTGCGCGCGGGCACGATGACGCTGATGCGCTGTTGGCCTGTGCGTTCGATGATCGTGGGCCGACGCAGCGCAGGATACCAGGCAGGCAGAACGTAGGTCACGGCAGCTCCTGGGCCTTGCGCCAGTAGCGGAGCAGGCCGTCCACCGACATGAACGAGGGAATGACCAAATCGTAGAGACTGGCGCCGGTGGCCTCGCCGTCGTCGGCCGCGGTCTGCTCTTCCAGCCAGGGGCCGAAGGCGGCCACGATGGCATCACGCTCCTGCCCGGCCTGCTGTTGAGCCAGCACCCAGGCGGCCGTCTTGTCCAGGTTGGCATCCACCAGGGCCAGGTGCTGGGGCACGTCTGTGACTGGCCCGAAGTGCGTGAGGTAGAGGCGACGCAGCGCGAGGCGGCGCAGGCGCTCCACGGAGCGATGCCAGGCCGGCACGTCAATCTCCGGCGGCGGGGTGGGCAAGCGCACGTGGCGGTAACCGGGCAGGCGCGCCGCGGCCACATCGCCGGTAAAGCACACGTCCTCGACCTGGTAGGCCATGTGATGCCAGGCGTGACCGGGCGTGTCATGCGCCACGATCTGCACAGCGCCGAGGGCGATCACATCGCCATCGTGCAGCGCATGCACCTGCGCCGGCGGGATCGGCCAGACCTGCCCCCACAGCGGCACCATCTGCGCGCCGTAGATGCGGCTGGCGCTGGCCCACAAGCGGGAAGGATCAATGACGTGCGCTGCGCCGACGTGATGCACGTAAACCGGCGCGCCGTGCTGCGCCATCCAGCCCGCCGCGCCGGCATGATCCAGATGAATGTGCGTGACCAGGACATGGGTCACATCGGCCGGGCGCAAGCCCAGGCCGGCCAGCCCGGCCTCCAGGGCGCGGACCGTGGAGCCGGGGCCGGTTTCGATCATCACCACGGCGTCGCCGCCGCGCAAGATGTAGCTGGCGATGGCATGCGCCACACCCTGAAAGGTCACATCAATCGTATCAAGTTGCCACATGGTACTCCTGCCCTGATCTGAAAATCACGCCAACTCGTAGGTCACGCCTCCGGCGTGACGACATCCTCTGCCGCATGACTTGCTTCCCCGCGTCAGCGCCATCCCATAAAGAAGCCGGCGCTACCTGGCCGACGCCGCGCCGCTTCACCGGGCAGGTGCTGGACGAGGCGGCGGGCGGCACGGTAAGCCTCAACCTGACGGGGCTGGCGCAGGAGTGGATGCGTAGCTACGTCGGCAACCGGAGCGAGGAACACAAGGAGGCGGCAGGAACCATCGCGTCTACTTCAACCGCCTTCTTGCCGGCCGCCGCCTCGCTTTCACTGAAGTGACAGTGTGCGGCTACTGCGTCGTGTAACGGGTAAACCAGCGCTGCAAGTCGGCTGGCTCGGCGAAATCCAGCAGGTCGTCGGCCAGCCGGTCGAGCATCGTAACGGAGAGCGAGCGGATGCGCTGCTCGTCCTCTTTGGACAACACGCCCAAGCGCCGTGCCAACTGACGCTGCACCGTGGCCGCCCGTCCGGAAAGCTCGCCTTGTAGCACGCCCTGCTGCACGCCCTGCTGCACGCCCTGCTGCACGCCCTGCTGCACGCCTTCCAACAGCCCAGCCTGCCGGCCGCGCTCCATGGCGCGACGCTCCATTGAACTCAGATACTCCATTTTGTGTTCCTCCTGATACTCGCCCACTCGCCGGTCATATTCCAACTCTAGTTCCTCGGGCAGCAACATCACCCAATCTATGAAACGATACAGGCTGCTGATCTGTTGGCGCTTGTAGCCTCGTTCGAACAAACGGCGTGTAAGCCCAAATTTCCAGTCCAGTCGAGCGTATGGATCAGCGGCCGTCGCCCGCACGCCCGCGTGCGCCATCACCACCAGGGCAAAGGGGTTGGACTCTTCCTCCAGCGCCGGCAGGTCCTCCTCGTAGTCCAGCAACTTGGCCGTGCTGAAGCGCAGCACCAACTCGGTGCCCAGCAGCTCATCGCGGAACTCAGCCGGCCGCCACGATGGATCGCCGTCCGCCAGGACGCCAAAGGTGGCGCAACGAGCGCCGAAGCGGTCGCGGATGCGGTAGTGGTAGACGAACATGCGCTCCGGGAAGCCAGAGGCTGGCTGCGTTTGCACCTCCACATGCACCAGCACCCACTGCTCCTGGCCATCCTTGAGCTGCACCTTAACCAGCTTGTCCACTATCCGCCGGCCCAGCGCGGCATCCTGAGTGATCTTCTGGAGCTCTTTGTCCAGGAATTCGTGCCCGGCTCGCCAGTTGATCTGGGCGTGGGCGCTGGGAAAGAAGAAGGCCATGAATTCCTCGAATTGCAGGTCGAGGATGTCTTTCCACGGCGAATCGTAGTCCTGCTGGTCGGCCATTGTACGCTCCTTATCTCCCGGTTGACTGTAATTGTACACCTTCTTGCCCTTTTCGCCAACCGGTCAGCGTATACGTCCGATTTTCATTCGAGCCGGACAATCAATCGCCCTCTACTCAACGCTAACGGATAGTGAGCCTGCCTGCGCGCAGGCTGCAGCCGCAAGGCGCCCAGAATGCCGGCGCCGAGCGCGGCGAGCGCCAGGGTGGGGCGAATGCCCAGTGCTGGCGCCATAACCCCGCCCAGCGAGACGGGGGTTGGTCCAAGAGTTGCATCATCTATACACCTGCTGCTGGCCGATGTGGACAAGTAGAGGCGGGGTGGGGTTCGTCAGCCAGGCGTTGAGCAGCGCTTCCACGCCCGGCTGGCCGCTGACCTCGACAGCCGTGGCGCTAAAATCGGCCGTGCTGGCGACGCCGCCGGCGAAGCGCTCGTAATAGGTGCGCAGAATCTGGAAGAAAACCGCGTCGCCCACGGTCAAGCGTAGCGCGTGCAGGGTGCATGCACCGCGCTGGTAGGTGGCGGCGGTGAACATGCCGGCCGGCTGCTGCGGCAACACGGGGCCGACGCGCCGCGAGACCAGGCCCGCGTAGGCCTGTTGCACCGTCGCGTCGAACGCCGGGCGCCCCTCTGTCTCTTCCTGCCATAGCCACTGAAAATAGGTCGCGAAGCCTTCATTGAGCCATACGTCTTGCCATGTCGCCGGGCTGACGCTGTTGCCGAACCATTCGTGCATCAGTTCATGAAAAACTTCGGCCTCATCCGCGCCGTCCGCGCCGTAGGTGGACAGGGTCTGCGTTTCCAACGCCCAACCGGTGGACACAGGCAGCAGCGCCACGCCATAGGCGTCGAAGGGATAGGGGCCAAAGCGCTCCGTCATGAACTGCATCATCTGTGGGATACGCGCGAACCTGGCCTTGACCGTGTCCGGCGTGCGCAGTGGGAAATAGTAGCGCAACGTGACCCCGCCTGGGCCGGTGGCCGTCACCACCTCGTAGCGTCCAACATGCACCGTCGCCAGGTAGGTTGCCATGGGGTCGGTCATCTGCCAGACGAAGGTGGTTGAGCTGCCGGCGTCTTGGGTGTCGGCCAGAACGCCGTTGGCCGCGACCTGGTAGGGCTTGGGAACCTGGACGCGGAAGGTGAAGGTGGCTTTGTCGGCCGGGTGGTTGTTGCTGGGGAACCAATTCATCGCGCCCGACGGTTCGCTGACCACCGCAATGCCTTGCTCGAATCGCTGCCAGCCCAACGGCACGAACGGTACCCCTGGGTCGCGAATCGGCTGCGGCTCACCGCGATAGGCGACCGTGACCGTCAGCCGCGCGCCCGCGGCCAGGGGCTGTGGTGGCGTGATCGTGGTTTCGCTGCCCTGCCGCCGGTAGTCCGCAGACTGCCCATTCACCGTGACGCGGGTGATAGTCAAGCCGCTGAAATCCAGGTTGAACGCGCTGAGCGGCTGCGTCGCGTGGGCCGTGATGGTTGTGACCCCGTCCAGCATGTTGCGGGCGACATCCACGGTCAGGTCAATGGTGTAGTGCTGCACATCGTAGCCGCCATTGCCCAGCGCCGGGTACAGAGGATCGCCCAGCCCGGCCGCGCCCGCGGGCGCGGCCAGCGTGGCCCCAGGGGCTGGCGGGATTTCGGTGACCGCGGTGGTCGGCGCCGGGGCGGTTTGCGGCTGGCAGGCGGCCGCCCATAGCGCAAGGCCCAGCAACGCCAGCAAACGAATCAGTCCGAAACGCCACGCGCAGTGTGCCATCAGTGTACCCCTTATGATGACAGACTTCCAAAGTCTTGAATGCCTCGGAAGTCTGTCATTTTACCACGCGTAGACGGCGCCCTGGCTGCCTGAGGTGACCATGCGCGCGTAGCGCCGCAGGACATTCGGCAGATCGGGTCGAATTAGCGGCTGCCAGGACGCGCGGCGCGCCGCCAGTTCCCCTTCTGTCAACTCCACGTCCAGGCGCCGGTTGGGGATGTCAACCGTTATCATGTCGCCATCGCGCAGCAGGGCGATGGGGCCGCCGGCCGCGGCTTCCGGGCTGATGTGACCGACGCAGGCGCCGCGCGTGCCGCCGCTGAAGCGCCCATCGGTGATCAGCGCCACGCGGCCGCCCAGCCCCATGCCGGCAATCTGGCTGGTGGGCGCCAGCATCTCCTGCATACCCGGCCCGCCCTTCGGCCCTTCGTAGCGGATGACCACCACGTGCCCGGGCTTGACCTTGCCCCCCAGGATACCGCTGACCGCCTCTTCCTGCGAGTCGAAGCAGAGCGCGGGGCCGCGATGCCGCATCTGCTCCGGCACAACGCCGGCCGTCTTGATGACCGAGCCTTCGGGCGCCAGGTTGCCGAAGAGAATAGCCAGGCCGCCGGTCTCACTGTAGGGGTTCTCCAGGGTGCGGATGCAGTCGCGATCCTGACTGGCCTGATCAGCGATATTTTCGCCCAACGACCGCCCGGTGACAGTCCTGGCGTCCAGGTGCAGCGCGCCCGGCTTGCGGCTCAACTCGTACATGATGGCGCTGACGCCGCCGGCCCGATCCACGTCCTCCATATGATAGGCGCTGCTGGGGCTGACCTTGCACAGGGTGGGTACCCGCGCCGAAACCTCGTTGAAACGCGCGATGGGGTAATCCACGCCAGCCTCATGGGCCAGGGCCAGGACGTGCAGCACCGTGTTGGTGGAGCCGCCCATGGCCACATCGAGGGCCATCGCGTTGTCAATCGCGTCGGCGGTCACGATGTCGCGCGGCTTGAGATCGAGGTCAATCAAGGTCAGCAACTGACGGGCCGCCTGGCGCGCCAATTCCTCGCGCCGCGGGTCAACAGCCAGGATGGTGCCATTGCCCGGCAGTGCCATGCCCAACGCCTCGCACAGGCAGTTCATCGAGTTGGCGGTGAACATGCCGGAGCAAGAGCCGCAGGTGGGGCAGCCGAAATCCTCCAGCTCCTTCAGTTCGGCCTCGTTGATGACGCCCGCCTTGAACGCACCGACCCCCTCGAACACGCTGATCAGGTCAACCACTTTGCCAGTGCTGGTGACGCCGGCCTTCATCGGGCCGCCGCTGATGAAGATCGTCGGCACGTTCACGCGCATCGCGGCCATTAACATGCCGGGCGTGATCTTGTCACAGTTCGGGATGCAGATCAGGCCATCGAACCAGTGCGCGGCCACCATCGTTTCCACGCTGTCCGCGATGATCTCACGGCTGGGCAGGCTGTACTTCATGCCGGCGTGCCCCATGGCGATGCCATCATCCACGCCGATGGTGTTGAACATGAAAGGCACGCCCCCCGCCTCACGAATGGCGCGGCGCACCACCTCGCCAAAGGCCTGCAAGTGTACATGCCCCGGCACGATATCTACATACGAGTTGGCAATGGCGATGAACGGCTTGCCCATATCCGCGTCGGTGACCCCAGTGGCCTTGAGCAACGCACGGTGCGGCGCCCGCTCGAACCCTACCTTGATCATGTCAGAGCGCCGCGGGCGACGCTGACTGGTTGGCCCACCGGCGGGGTCGGCGGGCGTGGAATCTTGGCGTCCATTTGGTGTCATGAGGAAATATCCTGTTCTCGAGAATAATGAGGGGTTAAGGGACTCAGGGTCTGCTTGACAAATTCGACTTTTTGACGATAATACGACATGACGCAATGCGTCATAAGATCAAGGAGGTGACTATGGATTTGCGAGACCTGATGCCAGGGATGACCGTGCGTGTGCGTGCAGGCCACCCCTTGGCGGGCCTGTTCGGGACAGTCGTCCGTGTCAAGCCGACCCATGTGTGGGTTCTACTATCCAATGGGCACCAGACCCCGCTGCTCATCAGTGAAATTGAGTTGGTTGACGACCCCCAGCTTGCCCTGGCCTGACCCGCCACCGTCGTCGTGACCGCCACATTCAACGCAAAGTCGCAAGGACGCGAAGGGCGCAAAGCAAGATCAACAAAGCCTTTGCGTCTCTACGTCCTTGCGTCCTCGCGTTAAAACCCATGTTTCTTGCCCCGTTCCCCCATACTTGGGGGCCAGGGGGCCGTCCGTATCTTCCCGATCACCCGGGGTGCGCCCCTACAAATTGAGACCCATAGCCCGCCAGCAAAACGTACTCCACGGAATCAGCCAGCGCCTGCCAGCTCGCCTCGATGATATTCGAACTGGCGCCCACCGTGCTCCAGGTATGCAGGTCGGGGCGATGTTGTCCGGCCTGATTGACCTCAGGGGACCCATCACCTTGAGCATCCTGCGGCCGGAAGGCTGAATCAATCTGCACACGCACCTGCGCGGCCGTGGCCGACTGGCTGTCCAGAATGCGCACCTTGTAATCACGCAGATGAACGTCCACCAACTGCGGGTAGATCGGTAGCAGCGCCTTGCGCAGCGCCTTGTCCAGCGCGTTGACCGGGCCATTGCCCTCGGCCGCCGTATGGAACACCTCGCGCCCCACGCGCACCTTCAGGGTGGCCTCCGCCACCAGGTCAGCCACATACCGGGGGTCATGGCTGCCCCCGTTGGCGTGCTGTCCCGACTCCACTATGCCGGCCGCGGAGCGTTCCAACGCCCACGGCGTTTGCTCTGCAAGTGCTGTGGCGTCGGCACTGGCGGGCGCACGCCGATGCTCGACCACCACCTTGTAGCGTTCCAGCACAAACGGGGGCCGATAGTCTGGTTGAATGCGGCGCAGCATCAAATCCACCGACCCTTCAGCGCCCTCGAAGCTGTAGCCCTGGTTCTCCAACTCCTTGATGCGAGCCAATACCTGGCGCTCCTGCTCACGGTTCAGGCTGTCCAGGCCGAACTCCACGCGTTTGACCGCGATGTTGTCCTTGCCGCTCAGCTCGCTGACCAGGATGCGCTTCTGATTGCCCACCACGGTCGGGTCAATGTGCTGATAGCTGCGCTCCACCTTGACGACCGCGTTGACATGCGTTCCACCCTTGTGCGCAAAGGCGCTCATGCCCACATAGGGCTGGCGATGATTGGGCACCAGGTTTGCCAACTCAGAGACAAAATTACTTACTTCTGTCAACTTCATCAGGTGACCGGGCGGCAGACAGGCATATCCCATCTTCAATTCGAGATCAGCCAGGATGCTGATCAGATTGGCGTTGCCACAGCGTTCGCCGTAGCCGTTGATGGTGCCCTGGACGTGCGTGCAGCCGGCGCGAATGGCCGCCAACGAGTTCGCCACCCCCACGCCGCCATCGTTGTGCGCATGAATTCCGAGCACCACCCCGGCGCCCACTTGCGGGAAACGGGCCTGCACCAGTTTCACCGCCTCCTCAATTTCCCAGGGCAGGCGGCCGCCGTTGGTGTCGCACAGGACCAGCGCGGCTGCGCCCGCATCCAGCGCGGCCTGCAGCGTCGCCAGGGCATATTCACGATTGGCAACCAGACCATCGAAGAAATGCTCTGCGTCATACACGACCTCACGCGCTTGGCCGTGCAAATGGCAAACGCTATCCGCAATCATGCGCAGGTTCTCGGGCAGTGTCGTGCGCAGCACCTCGAGTACGTGCAGGTCCCAGGTCTTGCCAAAGATCGTCACCACCGGCGTGTTCGCCTCAAGCAGCAACTGAATCTGGCTATCGTCGGCCGCGGCCGTGTCTGCCTTGCAGGTGCTGCCAAAAGCCGCCAGGCGGGCGTGGGTCAGGTGCAGGTCCTGACGTGCGTGCTGAAAAAACTCAATATCCTTAGGGTTCGAGCCGGGCCACCCGCCTTCGATATAATGCACGCCGAATTCGTCCAACTTGCGCGCCACGCGCAACTTGTCATTCGATGTAAAATTGACCGCTTCCCCCTGCGTCCCATCACGCAGCGTGGTGTCATAAACGAGAACTTGGTTAGCCATGAGCGTTCCTCGAAGGTGGGGGGAATGGTGGGCGATCAGAGATCGCGTACGTCGGCCAGTGAATTGAAAACATAGTCCGGCCAGATTCCTTTGGCCAGGTCTTCAGGGCGGAACTTGCCGGTTTTGACCAGCGCGCCGAGCATGCCTGCATTGCGGGCGCCGGCTACATCCACATCAATGTCATCACCGATCATGGCAATCCGCTCCGGCGCCAGGCCGAGCATGCCGATGGCCTGCTCGAAAAATGCCCGTTCGGGTTTGCCCATCACCAGTGCGTAGCGTCCGGTGGCAAATTCCAGAGCCGTCACGAACGGGCCGGAATCGAGGCGCAGGCCATCGGCTGCTCGCCAGTAGCGGCTCTTGCCGAGCGCGATGAAGCCCACATTTTTCTCCAGCAACAGACGAAAGGCGTGATTGAGCTTCGGGAACGACCAGGCATCCCCCAGGTCGCCAACCACAACGAAGGCGGGGTTATCAGCATCCTGGTGAATGCCCTCGAATTCGGACAGGGCGTCGTCCAGCACCAGTAGATGGGCGCTGGCGCCGCGCGTGCGCAAGTAATGCGCCGCGACCGAGACCGGGTTGAGGATGTCGCCCTCCTCAGCCTGCACGCCAAAGCTGCGCAAACGCGCGGCCAGGCTGGCGCGGCTGCGCATGGTGCTGTTGGTGACAAAACGCAGGGGCACGCCGCGCGCCCGCAGCCAGACGAGGGTCTCGCCGGCGCCGGGGAGCAGTTGGTCATACTGATAAACTGTCCCGTCCAGGTCAATGAGCAGGGCGTCCACATGCTTCAGAATACTGGCCGTCATACGTTGTCCTTGCGCCGCAGCGCGTCCATCACCTGGTTTCCCATCGCTTCAGTGCCCAGGCAAAAATCTGGTTTGGCCGCTCCGGCAATATCACCGGTACGATAACCGGCCGTCAACACCGCAGCCACGGCCTGTTCGATCGCCAGCGCGGCATCTTCCAGGCCCAGGGAGTGGCGCACAAGCATCGCCGCGCTCAAAATGGCGCCGAGGGGGTTGGCAACGCCCTGGCCGGCAATGTCGGGCGCCGAGCCATGAATCGGCTCGTAGAGTCCCCGCGGCAAGCCGAACGGGTTGAGATCAGCGCCTACGGACGCCGACGGCAGCATGCCCATGGAGCCAGAAAGCATGGAGGCCTCGTCGGTCAGGATGTCGCCGAACAGGTTTTCGGTAACGATCACATCGAAGGTGGCCGGCCGCCGGATCAAGTGCATCGCGGCCGCGTCCACCAGCAGATGATCGAAGATCAAGCCCGGGAACTCACGCGCCACCACCTCGGTCGCCACGCGCCGCCACAGGCGCGAACTGGCCAGCACATTGGCCTTGTCCACCGACGTGAGCTTACCCCGCCGGCTCTGCGCCGCGCGGGCTGCCACGCGCACCACGCGCTCGATCTCTGGTCGCGTATAGATCATGGTGTCGAAGGCGGTTTCCACCCCGGCGGCGTCGAGCTGCGCCTCCTGCCGCGGGCCAAAATAGGCGCCGCCGGTCAGTTCGCGCACCACCAGCAGATCCACGCCTGCCAGGGTTTCCGGCTTGAGAGTGCTGGCGCCGATCAATGCCGGCGCCACCGCAACCGGTCTCAGGTTGGCAAACAGCCCCAACGCCTTACGCAACCCCAGCAGCCCCTGCTCCGGTCGCACCGCCGCCTGCGGATTATCCCAGCGTGGGCCGCCCACCGCGCCCAGCAGCACCGCATCAGCCGCCGCGGCCAGGCGCAGAGTCGCTTCCGGCAGGGCGCTCCCCGTCGCGTCGATGGCACAGCCGCCCAACAGCGCCGGCTCGAACTCGAACGACTGTCCGTACCGTTCTCCCACCGTGCGCAAAACCCGAACAGCCTGCCCCGTCACCTCCGGCCCAATCCCGTCACCACCCAGGACCGTAATTTTAGCGTGCAATGTGTTCCCTCCCTTGTGATTGCCGATTGCCGATTGCCCATTGCCGATTGCCCATTGCCGATTGCCCATTGCCGATTGCCCATTGCCGATTGCCGATTGCCGATTGCCGATTGCCCATTGCCGATTGCCGATTGCCGATTGCCGATTGCCGATTGCCCATTGCCGATTGCCGATTGCCGATTGCCGATTGCCGATTGCCGATTGCCGATTGCCGATTGCCGATCTCTCTGAACTCCGCTCTGCACTTTGCACTTTGCACTTTGCCCTCTCTGCACTTTGCACTTTGCACTTTGCACTTTGCCCTCTCTGCACTTTGCACTTTGCACTTTGCACTTTGCCCTCTCTGCACTTTGCACTTTGCACTTTGCACTTTGCCCTCTCTGCCCTCTGCTCTCTGCTCTCCGCTCTGCACTTTGCACTTTGCACTTTGCACTACTCAGCGTTCCTCATACGCCGCAATGTGACCTTCCTGCCGCAGGAGGTAGCTCAGATCGTCCAGCCCCTCCAGCAGGCACACTTTCCGGTACGGATCAATGGTGAAGCTGTAGACCTGGTCGTCCATGGTGACGGTTTGGCTCGGCAAATCCACCCGGATCAGGGTGGATGGCACTTCCTCCACGCGATCGAACAGTTCGCTCAGGTCGGCCGGCTGCAGGAGCACAGGCAGCAGGCCATTCTTCAGGCTGTTATTATAGAAGATATCGGCAAAATACGACGAAATCACGGCCACGAAACCGGCGTCCATGATGGCCCACGGCGCGTGCTCGCGTGAACTGCCGCAGCCAAAATTGCGTCCGGCCAACAACAGCGTCGCGTCCGCGTGCTGCGGCTGGTTGAGCGGAAAATCGGGCCGCGGCTGCCCATCGGCGTCGAGGCGCCAATCGGCAAACAAGCCCTTGCCCAAGCCGGTGCGCGTCACGGTGGTCAGGTAGCGCGCCGGGATGATCTGATCCGTATCCACGTTTTCGGCACGCAGCGGGCAGGCCGTGGCCGTGACTGAACTGAACTTATTCATGGGTCCCCGCTTTCACAGAATATCGCGCACATCGCCCACGCAGCCATGCAGGGCTGCAGCCGCCGCCATGATGGGGCTCATCAGGAGCGTGCGCGCCCTTGCCCTGGCGCCCCTCGAAGTTACGATTGCTGGTGCTGGCGCAGTACTTGCCGGCCGGCACCTTGTCCTCATTCATCGCCAGGCACATACTGCAGCCCGCGCCGCGCCACTCGAAGCCGGCCTCGCTGAAGATGCGATCCAGCCCCTGCGCCTCGGCCGCCTGCTTGATCCACTTGGAGCCGGGCACCACCAGCGCGACCACGCCATCCGCCACGCGGCGCCCTTTGACGACCGCCGCGGCCGCCTGCAAATCTTCCAGGCGTGAATTGGTGCAACTGCCGATAAAGACATAGTCCACCGGCTGACCGGCCAGCGACTGCCGCGGTTTCAGTCCCATGTAAGCCAGGGCTTTGGTCAAATTTGCACGATCCTCTGCGCTCTCCAGCTCAGCGGGATCAGGAATGCGTTCGCTGATGCCCAAAACCATGCCCGGATTGGTGCCATACGTCACCATCGGCTCCAACTGCGAACCGTGCAGCGTCACCTCCCGATCGAACACAGCATCGGCGTCGCTGACCAGGTCCTGCCAGCGTGCCACGGCCCGCTCGAAATCGGCGCCCTGCGGCGCAAGCGGGCGGCCGGCCAGGTAGGCAAACGTCGTCTCATCCGGCGCGATCATGCCGGCCCGCGCCCCGCCTTCGATGCTCATGTTGCAGATCGTCATGCGCTGTTCCATCGAAAGGCTGCGGATGAGTGCGCCGCGGTACTCGAAAACGTGTCCCGTGCCGCCGCCCACGCCGACCTGACGGATGATCGCGAGGATGATGTCTTTGGCCGTGACGCCAGGCGCCAGCGTGCCCTCCACATTGATGGCGAAGGTTTTTGGTTTGGACTGCAACAGGCACTGGGTCGCCAAAACGTAGCCGACCTCGCTGGTGCCGATGCCAAAGGCCAGCGCGCCAAACGCGCCATGCGTGGAGGTGTGACTGTCACCGCACACAATCGTCATCCCCGGCTGTGTGATGCCTAGCTCCGGGCCGATGACATGCACGATGCCCTGCGTTTCACTCTCGATATCGAACAAGGTCACGCCGAACTCCGCGCAGTTCTCGCGCAGCGTGCGCACCTGGTGCGCGGCGTCGGCCGGCCACAGGGCTATGTCCATCATTCTCATCGGCCGTGTGGGGATCGCATGATCCATCGTGGCAAAGGTCCGCTCTGGCCGGCGCACCCGCAAGCCCCGCTGGCGCAGCATGGCAAAAGCCTGCGGCGAGGTCACCTCATGCACCAGGTGCGCATCCACATACAGCACGGCCGGCGCTCCTGGATCCTGCACCACCACATGGCGATTCCAAACCTTCTCGAACAATGTTTGTCCCATGTAACTTAGTTCCCCATTCCCTGTTCCGTCTCTGCCTCTTCCACGACGCCTTCGTTCGCGGCCTCGATCGCGGCCACCTGTTCTTGTGGCGCCACACGCCAGAAGAGCGGCAGTTGATTCTCCCAGTCGGTCAGAATGGCGGTGGCGCGTGGACTATCGGTGCGTTCAAGGTGTCGTTCCAGCAGATCACGCAGCTCGGCCTCATGCTCGGCGCGCTCCACGCGGCGCAAGGCGACCAACTGGGTGTTGGCACGTTCTGGCAGCCGGTCGTCGCGATCGTACACGTACGCCGCGCCGCCGGTCATACCTGCGCCGAAGTTGCGACCGGTCTTGCCCAGCACCACCACCACGCCGCCCGTCATATACTCGCAGCCGTGATCGCCCACGCCCTCCACCACGGCGCGGGCGCCCGAATTGCGTACCCCAAAGCGCTCGCCGGCGCGGCCGGCCGCATACAGCTCGCCGGCCGTCGCGCCGTACAGCGCGGTGTTACCCAAAATCACATTGTGATGCCAGACATAGGTGGCCGCGGCCGGCGGGCGAATCACAATCTCCGCGCCGCCCAGACCTTTGCCCACATAGTCGTTGGCTTGGCCGGTCAGGCGCAGGCTCAGCCCGTGGATGCCAAAGGCGCCGAAGCTCTGTCCGGCCGTACCGGTCAGGGTGATGACGATGGCGCCGGCGGGCAAACCCTGGTTGCCGTAACGCTGCGCCAACGCGCCCGACAGGCGCGCTCCCACCGTCCGATCGGTATTGCGAATCTCATAACAGGGACGGTTTTCTGCCACAGCATCCAGTTCGCCATTTTCCCGTTCAGCCCACGCGGCCAGGGCATCCGCGGCCAGGCGATCCCCCAACGTGGCGTCGGGCGGGCTGGCGGGATGACCTTCAGCGTTGGGCGCAAAGCGGCGGGCGTAGCCGGTGTCAGGCACCCAGAGCAGCGGCAGCAGATTGAGATGATGCGCGGCTGCCCCTGTCACCCCCTGTTCCAACAGCTCCGAATGGCCGATGATCTCATCCAGGCTGGTTGCGCCGAGGCTGGACAGGATCTCGCGTACCTCCTGGGCCACTTGGGTCATGTAATCCACCACCATGTCGGGCGTGCCGGGGAACCTGGCGCGCAGGTCCGGCCGCTGAGTGGTGATGCCGACCGGGCAGGTGTTGAGATGGCAGGCGCGCGCCATCTTGCAGCCCACGGCCACCAGGGCGGCGGTGCCGAAACTGAACTCGTCGGCGCCGAGCAAAGCGGCCAGCACGACATCCAGGCCGGTCTTGAAGCCGCCATCCACGCGCAGCCTGACCCGACTGCGCAAGCCGTTGATGAGCAAAGTCTGCTGCGCCTCCGCCAGGCCCAATTCCCAGGATGCACCAGCGTTCTTGATCGAAGTCAGCGGTGAGGCGCCGGTGCCGCCATTGTGGCCGCTGATATGCACGATGTCGGCATGTCCCTTGACCACGCCGGCCGCAATGGTGCCCACACCGGCCTCGGCCACCAGTTTGACCGAGACCGCGGCGGCCGGGTTGATCTGCTTGAGATCGTAGATCAACTGCGCCAGGTCTTCGATGCTGTAGATGTCATGATGCGGCGGCGGTGAAATGAGCGCGACCCCTGGGGTGGTGTGGCGCACGCGCGCAATGTCGGCGCTGACTTTGTGGCCCGGCAACTGCCCGCCCTCGCCCGGCTTCGAGCCTTGGGCCATCTTGATCTGCAGCTCCTCGGCGGCCATGAGGTACGCGGGTGTGACCCCAAAACGACCGGAGGCGACCTGCTTGATCTTGGTGGCTGCGGGGGTGCCGTAGCGGTCTTCGCCCTCGCCGCCCTCGCCGCTGTTGCTGGCGCCCCCCAGGCGGTTCATGGCGATGGTCAGGGCCTCGTGCGCCTCGGCGCTCAAGGCGCCGTAGGACATGGCCGCGGTGGAAAAGCGGCGCACGATGGCCGCGACCGGCTCCACCTCCGTCAACGCGATGGGCTGACGGCCGCGGGTGACGATGCGCAGGAGGTCGCGCGGCTCGGTGGGTGGCCGGCGCTCGACCAGGTCAGCGAAGCGGCGGTAGACCTGTGATGTCACATCTCGCGGCCCGACTTTCTGATCGCGGCTCTTGGTCAGCCCGACCACCTCGTGCAGGGCGCGCACAACTTCCGGGTTGAAGGCGTGATATTCGCCGCCCCGCCGGGCCTTGTAGAAGCCGTAGCTTTCGAGCTTGACCTCAGCCGTGGCCGTGGCTGCCGCCAGATTGCCGTTGCCAGGCCCATTGTGCGCAGAACGCGGCGCCTGGCCCAATTCCACAGCCTGGGTCGCAAAGGCGCTGCGGTGCCAGGTCAGGACATCCTCGGCCAGGTCGGTGTAACCAACGCCGCTGATGCGGAAATTGGGTGTGCCCTCGAAGGCGCTGGCGATCAGATCATCGCTCAGACCGATGGCCTCGAAAATCTGCGCGCCGCAGTAGGAATCGAGCGTGGAGATGCCCATTTTGGACATCACCTTGAGGATGCCCTTCTCCACGGCCTGGATGAAGTTATGCTCGGCTGCTGCCTGGCTCAGCCCGGTGGCATGGCGGCCCCCCGCCTGCAAGCCCTCGGCGATGGCGCCGTAGGCCAGCCAGGGGACAATGGCGTTGGCGCCGTAGCTCAACAGGACAGCGAAATGATGAACCTCACGCGGTTCGCCGCTCTCGATGATGAGGCTGCAGTGCATGCGCTCTCCCAGCTTGATCAGGTGGTGATGCACGGCGCTGACCGCGAGCAGGGAGGGGATTGGCGCGCGCTGGGCTTCGACGGCGCGGTCGCTGAGAATGAGCAGGGTGCAGCCAGCGATGACCGCGGCGGCGGCCTGGTTGCAGAGGCGTTCGACGGCCGGCCGCAGTTCCTGATGCCCTTCCGCCACATCCCAGGTCATGTCCAGGGTGGCGGGTTTGAGGTGATGCCAGGTCGGGGGGCGCAGGTCGCGCATCTCGAGGCGCTTGAGGGCAGCCAGTTGGCTGCTGGTCAGGATGGGGCCGGGGATCTCCAGCAATTTGGCCGCAGCCGGAGTCTCACTCAACAGGTCGGCCCGGCGCCCCAAGCGTTGGCTGAGCGACATGACCATCTCTTCGCGCAGCGAATCAATGGGTGGATTGGTCACTTGCGCGAAGCGCTGCTTGAAATAGTGGAACAGCGGGCGCGCGACGTCAGACATGGCCGCGGCCGGCGTGTCATCGCCCATGGAGCCAACCGCCTCGCGGCCGTCCTTCCACATGGGGCGCAAGACGACCAGGAGCTCTTCGCGCGTGTAGCCGAAAGCAGCCAGGGGCAGGGTAGAATCTGGCGCGGCGGCGGTCGTCCTCTCTTCGTCGCCGTCGTCGCCGACCGCGTCTGCCGGCCCCCTGGCCCCCAAGTTTGGGGGGAGGGGGGGCGACGGGGGGAGGGGGGGCGCGTGGGCTAACACCTGATCCAGGGTGACCAGGTGCTGATCGAGCCATTGGCCGTAGGGCTGGCGCTCGACGAAGCGCGCGACAATGGTCGCGTCGTTTTCGATGAGGCCATTGGCGGTGTCCACAGCCAGCATCTCGCCGGGGCGCAGGCGGCCCTTCTGCACCACGCGGGCTTCGTCAACCGGCACCGCGCCCACTTCCGAGGACATGATGACAAGGCCGTCGTCCATGATCACAAAGCGCGCGGGGCGCAGGCCGTTGCGATCGAGCGCGCTGCCCACGATGCGGCCATCGGTGAAGCTGAGCGCGGCCGGGCCGTCCCACGGCTCCTGCAGACAGGCATGGTAATGATAGAAGGCGCGCTGCTGCGGGGTGACATCGGCGGTCCCTTCCCAGGCCTTGGGCGCCAGCATCATGAGGGCATGGCGAATGTCGCGGCCGGATTGCACGAGCAGATCCAGGGCGTTGTCGAGCATGGCCGAATCGCTGCCGTGCGGGGAAATGACCGGCGCCAGCACTTTAGCATCACGGCCCCAGACGTCGGAGCGGCCAAGATCGGCCTCGCGTGCCGTCATCCAGGAGGTGTTGCCCTGCAGGGTGTTGATCTCGCCGTTGTGGCAAACCAGGCGGAAGGGCTGGGCGCGCTCCCAGGTGGGGAAGGTGTTGGTGCTGTAGCGCTGATGAAAAACGGCAATGGCGGTCTTGAAGTCGGGGTCGTGCAGGTCGCTGTAGAAATTGGGCAACTGCGGCGCGACGAAGAGGCCCTTGTAGACCACCGTCAGGGATGAAAAGGATGGGATGTAGAAATTGCTGATGCTCTCGGCCCAGGCGCGCTGCGTGGCTCGCTTGCGCACGAGGTAGAGACGGCGCTCGAACTCATGCGTGCCGACCTGCGCGGGTCGGGCGACAAGGACCTGCTCGATGTAGGGGCGCAGGTTTTGCGCCCAGGGTCCCAGGGCGTCGCCGTTGACCGGCACATCACGCCAGAGCAGCTTGAGCAGGCCATACTCCGCGATCGTCTCTTCCAGGAGAGTGCGCGCGCGCGCGCGGTGTGCGAGGTTGTAGCGGGGCAAGAAAACCATGCCAACGGCCAGGTCGCCGCGGGCCGGCGGCTGCAGACCCTGCTTGAGCACCTCGCGCGCCAGCAGATCGTAGGGCAGTTGTGTCAGGACACCGGCGCCGTCGCCGCTCTTGCCATCGGCCGCAACTGCGCCGCGATGGGCATGATTGCAGAGCGCGGTCAGCGCAAGCTCAAGTACGTGATGGCTGGCCGCGCCCGATTTCTGCGCCACAAAGCCAATGCCGCAGGCATCATGCTCGAAACGCGCATCGTAAAGCGAGCCAGATGTTTTTGGCATGGGATGATCGCCGGTCTCTGGTCTCCACCCTCCGATCTCCGGTCTCAACTCCCCGGTCTGCATGTCCAACTCCTGCTTGCTCATGTTTTGCTCACTCTTCCGCTAGACCGCCACGTCCGACGCACGTTCTTCGCGCGCGGCCAGCAGCTTGTTCAGCGACTGAATGTAGGCCCGCGCACTGGCGACGACGATATCGGTGTCCACCCCGCGGCCGCTGAAGATACGGCGCCCTGCCCCTCCCTGCGCGGACTCGCCAGCGCCTACCGGCTCCGGCGCCTCGATGCGCAGGGTGACGTCAGCGACGGCATCCAGACCTTCATCAATAGCCTGAATACTGAACTCGACCAGTTTGTTGGGCACATCCACGATATGGTTGATACTCTGGTAGATGGCGTCCACCGGGCCGGTGCCGAAGCCGGCCTCGGTGCGCACGAAGCCGCCCTGGGCGTTGCGCAGACGCACGACGGCTGTGGGAATCAGGCCGGTTCCACACTGGACCTGGACGTTCTCGATGACCCAGGTCTCCGGCGGCTGGTAGAGCTCGTCGGCCACAAGCGCCTGAATGTCATTGTCGGTCACGGTCTTCTTCTTGTCGGCCAGGTCCTTGAAGCGGAAGAAGACCTCGCCCAAGTCCTCGTCGCTGAGATGATAGCCCATTTCTTCGAGTTTGAGGCGAAAGGCGTGGCGGCCGGAGTGTTTGCCCAGGACGAGGCGGCTGCGGCTGAGGCCAATCATGTCGGCGTCCATGATTTCGTAGGTGCGCTTGTGCTTGAGCATGCCGTCCTGGTGAATGCCGGCCTCATGGGCGAAGGCATTGGCGCCGACGATGGCTTTGTTGGGCTGCACGACCATGCCCGTGTAACGACTGACCATGTCGGAAGAGCGGTGGATTTCCTGGGTGACGATGTTCGTGTCCACTTCGAAGACCTGGCGCCGGGTGTAGAGCGCCATGGCGATTTCTTCCAGCGAGGTGTTGCCGGCGCGCTCGCCAATGCCATTGACCGTCACTTCGACCTGGCGCGCGCCGTTTTCGATGCCGGCGAGGGTGTTGGCGGTGGCAAGGCCCAGGTCATTGTGGCAGTGGCAGGAGACGACCACCTGGCGGGCGCCTGGCGTGTGCGCACGAATGTCACGAATCAGTTGACCATACTCGGCCGGCGTTGTGTAGCCCACGGTGTCCGGGATGTTGATGGTGGATGCGCCGGCGGCGATGGCGACGGTAAGCACCTTGTACAAGAAGTGGGGGTCGGAGCGGCCGGCGTCTTCCGGGCTGAATTCAACATCCGGGCAGAGGCTGCAGGCATAGGAAACCATCTCATGCACCTTTGCCATCACCTCCTCAGGCGTCAGTTTGAGCTTGAACTCCATGTGGATGGGTGAGGTAGCCAGGAAAGTGTGGATGCGGGGCCGCTGGGCATGGCGCACGGCTTCCCAGGCTGCGTTGATGTCGTGCTGGCTGGCGCGCGCCAGCCCGGCGATGATCGGCGGCGGCGCCATCTGGCCGAACTTGTCCAGCCGTGCTTCGACGCCCACGGTCTGCGCAACCTGACGCACCGCGTCCAGGTCGCCTGGCGAGGCCGCCGGAAATCCCGCCTCGATGATATCCACACCGAGACGGGCGAGCTGGCGTGCAATCTCCAGCTTCTCCTGCGTATTGAGCGTCGCGCCCGGCGACTGCTCGCCATCGCGCAGCGTCGTATCGAAGAACAGAATGACATCCCGTTCGATTTGATCGTTTCCTACAGCAGGTTTCATCTCTGTGCTCTCCAATCTCCAGTCTCCAGTCTCCAAAGAGAGATCAGGGATCAGAGACCGGAGACCGGGTGTGTGGAAGGCGGCAGTTCTGCCGTCTCCAATCTCCGATCTCCAATCTCCGATCTCCGCCCCCATCACGCCCCGCCCTGGCCGGGCACGACCTCGCGTGGGTTGATCCACGGCATCATGCGGCGCAGATCGCGGCCCACCTGTTCCAACTGGCTGTCGCGCTCGCGTGCGCGCACGGCGTTGAACCAGGGACGGCCCATCGCATTCTCTTCGATCCACTCTTCGGCGTAAGCGCCGGACTGGATGTCGGCCAGGATCTGCTGCATGGCGGCGCGGGTTTGGTCCGTGATGATCTTCGGCCCGGCGCTGTAATCGCCGTGTTCGGCCGTATCAGAGACCGAGTAGCGCATGAAGCTCAGGCCGCCGCGATAGAAGAGGTCCACGATCAGTTTCAGCTCGTGCAGGCACTCGAAATAGGCCACTTCTGGCTGATAACCGGCGCCAACCAGGGTGTCAAAGCCGGCCTTGACGAGCGCGCTGACCCCGCCGCAGAGCACGGCTTGTTCGCCGAACAGGTCGGTTTCCGTCTCCTCGGCAAAGGTGGTCAGGATCACGCCGGCGCGCGTGCCGCCGATGGCCTTGGCGTAGGCGAGGGCGTCGGCCAGGGCATGTCCGCTGGCATCTTGCTGCACGGCCACCAAACACGGGGTGCCGCCGCCCTCTTCGAAGACCTCGCGCACGCGATGGCCAGGCGCTTTGGGCGCCACCATGCTGACATCTACAAAATCGGGCGGCTGAATCTGACTGAAGCGAATGTTGAAACCATGCGCGAACATCAGTGTCTTGCCAGGCGCCAGAGCCTGCTCGATACTCTCCCGATAAACACGGGCCTGCGTCGTGTCGGGCAGCAGGATCATGATCATGTCTGCCTCGGCGCAGGCATCGCCCACGGTGCGCACGGTCAGGCCATGGGCCTCGGCCTGCGCCCAGCTCTTGCTGCCGGCGTACAGCCCCACCCGCACATCACAGCCGCTATCCCGCAGATTCAGCGCATGGGCATGGCCCTGGCTGCCATAACCGATCACCGCAATTTTGCGGCCCGCCAGCCGGCCCAGGTCGGCATCGGCATCGTAGAAAATCTTCGCCATCATTCCTCCTCAGAAAAAATCGTACAATCAATCCGCTACTGCGGCGCGTGGCCGTTGGTGTGGCGCCAGCCCGGTGTGACTTCCGTTTCGCGCGTGACGCTGTTGAGGCCGCGGGACATCGCCACACGACCGGTGCGCACCATCTCCTGGATGCCAAAATTGCGCATCAAGTCCAAAAAGCTGTTGATGCGGCTTTCGGGGCCGGTCATCTCCACCACGATCGAATCGAGGGCCACGTCCACGATGTGGGCGCGGAAGATATCGGTCAACTGCACGATCTCGGAACGCGTCGCGCCCTCGGCGCGCACGCGCACCAGCACCAGTTCACGAATGACGGCCGGCGCCTGGCTGATATTCTCCACCCGGTAGATGTTGATGACCTTCTCGAGCTGCTTGACCGCCTGATCCACCATGCGCTCATCGCCGTCTACCACGAAAGTCATGCGCGAGATGCCCTGCGTCTCGCTGTGGCCCACCGCCAGGCTCTCGATGTTGAAATTACGCCGGCGAAACATGCCGGTGACCCTGTTGAGCACGCCCGGCGTATCTTCCATCCACGCAACCAATGTGTGTTTCATCTTGCTTCTCCGATCTCCAGTCTCTAATCTCCGCTCACCAGCTCGGCTGCACCCCGCTGTACTCCTGCACAATCGCCATCGGGCGCCGGATCATCTCGTCCACGGCTGAGCCTGGCGCGACCATGGGATAGACATTGACCTCTTCTTTGACACGGAATTCGATCAGGAAGGGGCCGTCATGCGCATTGGCTTCGGCAAAGGCCGCGGCCACATCTTCCTTGCGATCCACCATGCGGGCGGGGATGCCGTAGGCCGCGGCCAGTTGAACGTAGTCCGGGCTGAAGATCGGCGTGGCGGAGTAGCGCTTCTCGTAGAAGAACTGCTGCCATTGGCGCACCATGCCCAGAAAGCCGTTGTTGATGATGGCGATCTTGATCGGGATGTTTTCCTGGACGATAGTGCCCAGTTCCTGCATCGTCATCTGGAAACCGCCATCGCCGACCACGGCCCACACCAACTGCTCAGGAAAGGCAACCTTGGCGCCCATGGCCGCGGGCAGTGAGAAGCCCATGGTGCCCAGGCCGCCGGAGGTGATGAGCTGGCGCGGGCGCTCATGCACGAAATACTGCGCCTCCCACATCTGATGCTGGCCGACATCAGAAACCACGAAGGTATTGCCCTTGGTGGCGTGCCACAGTGCGCGCATGACATAGGGTGGGATCAATTCATCCACCTCGGCCTGCACGATGTCGCGCTGATGGGTTTCATCCTGCCAGTGTTTGATCGTCTGCAGCCAGTCCGGGTGACGCGCCGGCTCGATGTGCGGCAGCAGCTCGGTCAGCGTCTCCTTGCAATCGCCCAGCACGGTCACGTCCGGCTTGACGTTCTTGCCGACCTCGGCCGGGTCCAGCTCGAAGTGAATGATCTTGGCCTGGCGGGCAAATTTGTCCAGGCGGCCGGTGACGCGGTCATCGAAGCGCATGCCGATGGCAATCAGCACATCGCACTGCTGCACCGCCAGGTTGGTGGCCGCCTCGCCATGCATTCCGCCCATGCCCAGGGCCAGCGGGTTCGTCTCCTTGATGCTGCCGATGCCCAAGAGGGTGGTGACCACGGGGATTTCAGCCTTCTCGATCAGTTCCATCAACTGCGCCTCCGCGCCGCCGATTTGCACGCCGTGGCCGGCCAGGATCAGCGGGCGCCTGGCGCGATTGATGATTTCAGCCGCCTGGCCGATCGCCTGCGGCGCGGGTCGGCGTGTGCGGGTCATACTCGGCAGGAAAATCTTCTCCGGGTATTCGAACTCATGCTTAGCATTCTGCACATCTTTGCAGATGTCCACCAGCACCGGGCCGGGTCGTCCCTCCCGCGCGATGTAAAACGCCTCGCGCATCACACGCGGCAGTTCGCGCACGTCGGTCACCAGGTAGTTGTGCTTGGTGACAGGCTGGGTGACGCCGGTCACATCGGTCTCCTGAAAGGCATCGCCGCCGAGCAGGGTGGTCGGCACCTGACCGGTCACCGCCACAAGCGGGATCGAATCGAGCAGCGCGGTGGCAAGCCCTGTCACGAGGTTGGTAGCCGCGGGGCCGGAGGTGGCCATGCAGACGCCTACCTTGCCCGTGGCGCGCGCGTAACCATCGGCCATGTGCGCTGCACACTGTTCGTGGCGCACGAGGACATGCCGCACAGGGTACTGCACCATGGCATCGTAAATGGGCAGATTGGCGCCGCCTGGATAACCAAAGACAACATCCACCCCCTCGCGCATCATGATTTCCCACACCATCTGGGCACCGCTCAGTTTCATCATCATCTCCTCATAGTTTCTGCGTACACCGCACCTGCCACAAATAAAAAACCCTGACCACCGTGCCCCCCTATAAGGAGACTCACCGTAGTCAGGGGCGCCATTGCAACCCGTTGGGCATCATCGCCGCTAAAAACTCAGAAGGCACACATGGGGGCGAGACCTGGCCTGTCAAGCGCACACGAACGGCTTCGATCGTGATGCGCTGGGATCAAAAAACAAAGAGAAACAAAAAACCTTCCCGGCGGTGGGAAGGCTTCTGCAACACTGCAAAGGTAGGTACGTTGCTACCGTGTCTGTCCCCCAACCGCCATTCGCTCCGGCCGGCTAATTACACCGACAAGGAGCGTGCTAATGACGATCGTCGTAAGGGACAAGGTTCTAACCGACACGGCTACCTCACTTCAAGACAGGCTACTTACTCTTTACGCTGGGCGGGAGTATAAACGCAATGACGCGTCTTGTCAAATGGGCTGCTTGGCTCACAGAATGTCCGCCAGGGTTTGGTCGCAGCGTGCGCCGCGTGCTATAATGGGCAGGCTACGGCAGCACCTCCGCTGTCTTCACTGAGGACATTCCCGCAGCAATCACGAATCTGACGTCTCGATGAGGAGTTTTTGCATGGCACGCTCACCTGGCTTTCGTCTTCTGCTCGCGCTCGTCCTTTGTTCCCTGCTCTTACCGGTTGCCCACGCGGCCCCGGTCGTCCCTCCCCACAGCGATGGATTCACCAATCCCATTGTCGCCCGCGTCTATTATGACGATGCGGCCCAGATCAAACAACTGGCCGATTTCGATCTCTTCGAATACAACAACACGACAGAGAAATATGTCCTGGTCGCGGTGGATCAGGACGAATACGCGGCGATCGAACGCCTGGGCTTTCGCCTGCAGGTTGACGAGCTGGAAACCGCCAACTTCAACCGTAAGCCTGAAATTTCGCCCGACCAAGTCAACGGCATTCCGGGCTACCCCTGCTACCGCACTGTCGAAGAGACCTTCGCCACCGCGCAGAGCATCGTGACGAACTATCCGCAGTTGGCTTCGTTCGTTGATGCCGGCAACTCATGGCAAAAGAGCGCCGGCCTGGGCGGTTACGACATGAACGTCCTGGTTCTAACCAACTCGGCTGTGCCTGGCCCCAAGCCCAAGCTCTTCATCACCTCAGCCATTCATGCGCGCGAGTACACCACGGCCGAACTGGCAACACGTTTCGCCGAGTACCTGGTGACCAACTACAACGTAGATCCCGATGTCACCTGGATCCTGGACTACCACGAAGTGCATCTGATGCTGCACACCAACCCCGATGGCCGCAAGCAGGCGGAGACGGGCCTCTCGTGGCGCAAGAACACCAATCAGAACTATTGCGGCGCCACCAGCACGAGTCGCGGCGCCGATCTCAACCGCAATTTCAACTTTCAATGGGGATGCTGCGGCGGCTCCAGCAGCAGCCAGTGCAGCGAGACCTACCGCGGCCCCAGCGCAGCCTCGGAACCTGAAACTCAAGCCGCGCAAGCCTACATGCGCGCCATCTTCCCCGATCAACGCGGCCCCCTCCTCACCGATCCGGCGCCGCCGGACGCCACCGGCGTCTACGTGGACATTCACAGTTACAGCCAACTGGTCCTGTGGCCGTGGGGCTTCACCAGCACCGTCGCGCCCAATGGCCCGGCCCTGCAAACCCTGGGCCGCAAGTTCGCCTACTTCAACAGCTATTTGCCTGAGCAGGCCATCGGTCTCTATGCCACCGATGGCACCACCGACGATTTTAGCTACGGCGACCTGGGCATCGCATCGTACACCTTCGAGTTGGGAACCTCTTTCTTCCAGGACTGCTCCACCTTCGAAAACACGATCCTGCCCACCAACATGCCGGCGCTGATCTACGCGGCCAAGGCCTCGCGCACTCCGTACATGACGGCCGCCGGACCTGATGCCCTCGGTGTGGCGGCTGCCCCTGTCACCGTCACCACCGGCGACCCGGTCAACCTGTCCGCGACCCTCAACGATACCCGCTTCAACAACAGCAACGGCAGCGAACCGACACAGGCCGTTGCCGCGGCCGAGTACTACATTGACACACCGCCCTGGCAGGCGGGCGCAGTAGCCTATCCCATGTCGCCCGCCGATGGCACGTTCAACAGCACGATTGAAAACGCCGTAGCCACGATCAACACCAGCGGCCTCAACAGCGGTCGCCACACCATCTTCGTGCGCGGCAAGGACGCCGCCAACAACTGGGGCGCGGTAAGCGCTGTCTTCCTTACGCTCTCGGTGTTCAGCGCCACGCCCGTCTCGCAGGCCATCTGCACGCCGGCCAATGCGGACTACACCATCAACGTCGGCTATGCCGGCGCCGTGACCTTCAGCGCCCTCGGCCACCCGCTCGGCGCCACGGCCACCTTCGCCCCCAACCCCGTGGCCGGACCGGGCAGCACCACCTTGACCATTGGCAACACCGGCAGCGCTGCGACGGGCAATTACACCATTGGCGTTACCGGCTTGTATAACGGCGGCTCGCAAACCAGCAACGTGCTGCTCAACGTGGCGAATGCCGCGCCTCCCGCGCCCATCCTGGTCAGTCCTGCGAACAACGCCACCAACGTGGCGAGCCAGCCAACCTTCACCTGGAATGCAGCGTCGCAGGCTGCAACCTACAGCATCCAGGTAGCACAAGACGCCGGTTTCACGAACATCGTCGCCTCAGCCACCGGCCTGACCGGCGTCAGCTACACCCCATCGGTCACACTGTTCACCAGTACACGCTATTACTGGCGCGTTTGGGCTGACAACGCCTGCGGAGTCAGCGCCTACTCGACCATCTTCACTTTCACCACCGTGGCCGCGCCCGGCGACTGCGGCCCTGGCCTTGTACCCAGCACGCTCCTCAGTGAAGATTTCGAGACCGGCCCCAACGGTTGGACGCTCGGTTCCGGCGGCAGCGGCAACACCTGGGCACTGTGGGGCACGCGCGTGCATAGCGGCCTGCAAGCCTTCCATGCCACCGATCCGGCTACCAGCAGCGACCAGCGCCTGGTTTCGCCGTCCATCGCCCTGCCCAGTGGACAAAATCCGCTGAGCCTCCAATTCTGGAACTACCAGTCGTTCGAACCGCGCTCCGGCGGCTGCTACGACGGCGGCATCCTGGAAATCTCCACCAACGCCGGCAGCACCTGGACGCAGATCACCAGCGGCCTGTTGACAGATCCCTACAACGGCCCGATCGGCAGCGGCAATCCCCTGGGCACAGTCAACGCCTGGTGCGGCGATCCGCAGGACTGGCTCAATTCGATCGTAGACCTCAATCCCTACGCCGGGCAAACCGTCAAGTTCCGCTTCCGTCTCGGCTCTGACACCAGCGTCGGTCGCCCGGACGGCTGGAACCTGGACGATGTCGTGGTCAGGTCGTGCCAGGTCGAAACCGCCTGCTACTGGGCCGATCCCGACTGTTCATGCCAGGAGGGCGGCGCCACCGGCATTGATGTGGTGGACATCGCCTTTACAGCCAACGCCTGGAACCTGTATCAGACCACCGGCGCCTACACGCGTGCGGCCGATGTGGACTGTCGCGCCAGCGGCGGCTGCGATCAAGTCAACGACATTCGCGACGTGCAGGCCGTCGCCTCCATGTGGGGCACCGCGTGCCCGGAGTAAGGCAGACGCCCTGAGCGGCGTAAGCAGGCTCATAGGCGGTCTGCGACTCAATCTCACTAACTTTCCGCTCACATGCGGTCCGCCACCCCCCGTCTTGTGCCAAAAGAGGATACCGTCTGAGCTTGTCGAAGAGGCGCCCACCGCGTCGCTTCGGCAAGCTCAGCGAGCGGCTCCTGCAAACCTGCCCCGGCAGGATTGACGAATCGCTGCCAGCGCCTTATACTTCTCTTGTCAACGTGAAGCATGCGCCGACTACACGAGGGGGATCATGCCCAAAACAGCGGACATTGGTGGCAAACGCCTGATCAGCCTGGCTCCAGACGCCTGGGCGCAATGGGTCACGCAGCGCAGTGATGTCACGGCACGCGAGATTGTCTCCAGTGAGTTCCAATGGATTAGTCGAGCCAGTGATGTGCTGATACGCTGCTTTAGCCCGGAGCATGGCGAGTTTCTACAGCTCACAGAACTGCAGATTCGCTACAAGCCGAGTCTGCCACGGCGCATGCGGGCCTACGCAGCCCTGGCGGAAGAAACGTTCGGGCTGCCGGTGTTTCCGGTGTTGATCAACATCCTGCCACCACCAGGTCACAGCGACAAGATAGTCGAGCGTTACGAATCCGAATTCATGGGATTGCACGCACGACAGGATTACCGAGTCATCAATCTGTGGACCGTTGATGCCAACATCGTCTTGCAGCGTCCGTTACCTGCGCTGCTTCCGTTCACGCCAGTGCTCAAGGGAGGCGCCAAACAGCAGATTGTCGCCCGGGCATTGGACATGTTACGTCATGATGAAAAGCTGAGCGATTTAGAGCCGCTCCTGGCTTTTTTCGCCAGCTTCGTATTCGACATCCCGGTTGTACAGCAAATCATGAGGTGGGATATGAACGTCCTGCGTGAATCGCCGTGGTACCAGGAAATTCTGGAGCAGGGTTTAGCCGAAGGCATGCAACAAGGCATACTGCAAGGTATGCAGCAAGGTATGCAGCAAGGTATGCAGCAAGGTATGCAGCAAGGTATGCAGCAAGGCGCATTGCGTCAGCTTTTGCGCCTGGTGCGCGCACGTTTTCAGATTGCACCGCCAAGCATCCAGATCAGGTTGCAACAGTTGAATCTTGATCAGCTCGAGCAGATGGTAGACTTGGCGCTGGCGGCTGAATCTCTGGACGAATTCATGCTGCACGTGCCGGCCTTGCCGAGTAACGGTAAACACTGAGAGCCAGCCTCGCTTTGAAACCTCATTACCGCTTGTTGCGCGATGCCATTCTCATCGTGCTCGGCTGTTTCTTGATGGCGTTGGCCGTGGACGTGTTCCTCGACCCGAATGACGTGGTGCCCGGCGGCTTCACGGCCATCGCCATCTTTGCGAACCGCCTGCGCGGCTGGCCCACCGGCTTGACCCTGCTGACCCTGAATGTCCCCTTCTTCGCGCTGGGAGTCTGGCTGCTCGGCGCTGAGCTTGGCCCCAAGACTTTTGCGGCGGCCGTGCTGGTTTCCCTGGCGATTGACGGCCTGCGCCCCTACCTGCCGACGGTGCAGGGCGAACCGCTGCTCTACGTGGCCTACGGTGGACTGCTCTTCGGCGCCGGTCAGGCGCTGGTTTTTCGCGCCGGCGCGACCTCCGGCGGCACCGAACTTCCTGCCAAGTTGCTGGAGCACTTCTACGGCATCCGCATGTCAAGCTCCCTGCTGGCCATGGACGCGCTCATCCTGGGCATGGCCGCCATCTTCTTTGGCCTCGGCCCCGCGCTCTACGCCCTGATCACCGCGTGGGTTATGGCCCGTGTGATTGATGTCGTTGACGTGGGCTTCAACGCCAGCCATACGGCCTTCATCGTCACCCAGGCGCCGGACGACGTGCGCACGGCCATCCTGCAGCGCCTGGGCCGTGGCGTGACCATTCTGACCGGCCAGGGCGGCTTCACTGGTAATCAGCGCATCATGCTCTTCACCGTCGTGCATCGCCGCGAAGTCGGCGCCCTGCGCAGCATCGTCAGCGCGGCCGACCCTGACGCCTTCATGGTCATCACCCCCAGCACTGAGGTCCTGGGCGAAGGCTTCAAACCGTTGACACGCCTGCGTCGCGGCTGAGCGGCCAATTTCCTGATTTGACACCTCACCTCCCCTATGCTAAACTCCCGCCCGTTCGCAAGATAGGATGAAGACCATGACGATTCAGTTTGTTTGCAAGCAGAGCAAGGCCAAGAAGCCGGACGACCACGTCTGGTAGATGGTGCTTGCTCGTCAATCAGGACAGCAAAGCCGGCTGCCAGGATAACCTGGGGCCGGCTTTTTTATTGCCCCAAAACCGGAGGAGAAAATCTCATGCCGCTCACGAATTTTGCCATTATCGAGTCCACCCTGCGCGAGGGGGAGCAGTTTGCCAACGCCTTCTTCACCACCGCGCAGAAGGTGGAAATTGCCCAGGCCCTGGACGCGTTCGGCGTCGAGTTCCTGGAACTGACCTCGCCCCTGGCCTCGCCGCAGAGCCTGGAGGACTGCCGCACAATCGCCGCCCTGCCGCGGCGCACCCGCATCCTGACCCACACCCGCTGCCACATGGACGACGCACGCGTGGCCGTTGACACCGGCGTGGACGGCATTGACGTGGTGATCGGCACCTCGTCCTACCTGCGTCAGTTCAGCCACGGCAAGGACATCCCCTACATCATCGAGCAGGCAATCAGCGTGGTCGAGTTCATCAAGAGCCAGGGCGTGCAGGTCCGCTTCAGTACGGAGGATTCGTTCCGCTCTGACCTGGTTGACCTGCTGACTATCTACCGGGCCGTGGATCAGATCGGCGTCAACCGCGTGGGCATCGCGGACACCGTGGGCGTCGCCAATCCCCGCCAGGTGTACGACCTGGTCAGCACGCTGCGCAAACTGGTTAGCTGCGACATCGAGTTCCACGGGCACAACGACAGCGGCTGCGCCATCGCCAACGCTTTCTGCGCGCTGGAGGCCGGCGTGACGCATGTGGACACCACCGTGCTCGGCATCGGCGAGCGCAACGGCATCACCCCTCTCGGCGGCATGATTGCCCGCCTCTACGCCACCGACCGCAACCTGGTCACCAAATACAATCTGCCTATGCTGCGCGAGGTTGAAAACCTGGTCGCGGGTATCGTCGGGATTGATGTGCCGTTCAATAACTACATCACCGGCTTCACCGCGTTCACGCACAAGGCCGGCATTCACGCCAAAGCCATTCTCAACAACCCCTCCACCTACGAAATCCTCGATCCGGCTGATTTTGGTCTGACCCGCTACGTGCATATCGCCCACCGCCTCACCGGCTGGAACGCGGTCAAGAGCCGGGCCGAGCAGTTGGGACTGGCGTTGACCGACGACGATCTCAAAGAGGCCACCGCGCACATCAAGGCTCTGGCCGACGTAAAACCGATGGCGCTGGAGGATGTGGACGCCGTGCTGCGCGCCTGGCATCAGAAAATCCCCATAGTTCGAATCCCAAACCCCAACTCGGAAATCGGAAATCCCAACAGGGTGACCGCATGACCCCAGCCAACGCCACATCGCTCACGCCGGCGCCGATCGCCTCCTGGCAACTGGTTGATTCGCGCGACGCGTTTCAGAACCGCTGGCTGCACGTGACCCTCGACACGGTGCGCCTGCCGGATGGCCGCACCTATGAGTACACCAATGTGCATCGAGAGGTGGCCGGCGTGGGCATCATCGGCTTGAACGCGGCCGGAGAAATCCTGCTCCAGCAAGAGTATCGTCACCCGGTCGGCCAGGTGGTTTGGCAGGCGCCGGGCGGGCTGGCCAATGTGGGCGAGGACCTGCTGGCCTGCGCCGCGCGTGAGTTGCGCGAGGAGAGCGGTTATGAGGCCGAATCGCTGGAATACCTGGGCGCGTGCTGGGACAACCCCGGCCTGGGCAACGCCATCAGTCACTTGGCGCTCGGCCGTAACCTGCGGCCAACGGGCCATTCACACCCGGACGATGCCGAGATCGTTGTCAATCATTGGGTCACGGTGGCATGGCTCAAGCAGGCGGTCAGCAGCGGCATCATCAAGGATCGTGTGGTGATCTGCGGCCTGGCTCATTTGTGGCTGCGCGGGCTGGTGGGCTAACCCCGATGGGAAAAACATTTGCAGAGAAAGCGCTGGCGCGTGCGGCCGGGCTGGCGGCGGTGACGCCAGGTCAGGTGGTGGATGCCCGGCCCGACATGGCCCTGAGCCATGACAACAGCGCGGCCATCCTGCGCATCTTCCGCCAGCTCGGCGTCAGCCGCGTGCGTTTCCCGGAGCGCCTGGCGATCACGCTCGATCACGCCGCGCCCGCGCCCACGACGCAGCATGCGCAGAACCATGCGGAGGTGCGTCGCTTTGTGGCCGAGCAGGGCATCCGCCATTTCTTCGATGTCGGCCGCGGCATCTGCCACCAGGTGTTGAGCGAAGAGGCCCTTGTCCTGCCCGGACAAACGGTGCTCGGCGCGGATTCGCACACTCCGCATTTTGGCTGGCTGGGCGCGTTCGGCGCGGGCGTGGGTCGCAGCGAGATGGCCGCGATCTGGGCCACCGGCGAACTGTGGCTGCGCGTGCCGGAGAGCATCCAGATCGTGGTCAACGGACGCCTAACGGCCTGGGCCACGGCCAAAGACCTGGCCCTGACCATCATCGGTCGCCTGGGCCCGGACGGTGGACTCTACGCCTCGGTGGAGATCAGCGGCCCAGCAATCGAGGCCCTGTCCCTGGAAAGCCGCATGGTCTTGCCCAACATGATGGCCGAGTTCGGCGTCAAGAACGCGTACCTGGCCCCGGATGAAGCGGTTTTTGCCTGGCTGGCGGCGAGGAGGGTGAGATCAGAGGTCAGAGATCAGAGACCAGAGATCAGAGATCAGGTGTGTGGAGGAAGGGAGTTGAGTGATTTGGAGTTTCAGGTCGCCGGTCGGCAGTCAGAGATCAGAGATCAGAGATCAGAGATCAGGTACGTGGAGGGCGAGCGGTCTCCGGTCGGCAGTCAGAGAACAGAGAACAGAGATCAGAGACCAGAGACCGGGTACGTGGAGGACGAAGGGCGTGTGGGCGGGAGTGTCCCGTCTCCAGTCTCCAACGACCGAAAACACCGTCAACAAGCCAACCCGGTCTCCAATCTCCGGTCTCAAATCTCAAATCTCAAATCTCAAATCTCAGCGGCGGCGCTCTACCCTGATCCGGACGCGGTGTATGCCGGCCGGCATGTATTCGATGCCAGCGCGGTTGAGCCGAGCGTAGCCTGTCCGCATACGGTGGACAACGTGGCGCCGGTGTCGGCGCTGGCGGGTACGGCCGTGCAGCAGGCGTTTCTGGGCACCTGCACCAACGGCAGGCTGGAGGACCTGGCGCAGGCCGCGGCCGTCCTGACCGGCCGGCGCGTGGCCGCGGGAACGCGGCTGCTGATAATCCCGGCCTCCAGCGAGATTTATCTCGACGCGCTGCGCGCCGGCTACATCGAGACCTTCATCGAGGCCGGCGCGGTCATCGGTCCGCCGGGCTGCGGCCCCTGCATGGGCAATCACCTGGGCATCCTGGCGCCGGGCGAGGTGTGCATCAGCAGCGCCAACCGCAACTTCAAGGGACGCATGGGCACGGCTGACAGCGAAATCTACCTGGCCAGCCCGGCCGTCGTCGCGGCCAGCGCGGTGGCGGGGCGGATTGTGCGCCGCCCCCGATCCAGACAGAGGGAACGAACAGTGACGTTAATACGCGGCCGTGTCTGGAAATACGGCGATGATGTGAATACTGATGTGATTTTTCCGGGCAAGTACACGTACACCCTGACCGAGCCGGCGGAGATTGCCCGCCATGCGCTGGAGGATCTGGACCCGGCGTTTGCGCAGAACGTGCGGCCCGGTGATGTGGTGATCGGCGGCCGTAATTGGGGCTGTGGTAGCAGCCGCGAGCAGGGCGCGACCTGCCTGAAATATGCCGGCGTGGGCGCGGTGATCGCACGCAGCTTTGCGCGCATCTTCTACCGCAACGCGCTGAACAACGGCTTGCCCGCGCTGACCTGCGCCGCGGCCGTGGATGCGCTGCAGCACGGCGACGAGATCGCGATTGATCTCGATGCCCACGTCATCCACAGCGCGGCCGGCGATTTCGAGTTCCCGCCGCTGTCGCCCTCGGTGCATGGCATTGTCGCGGCCGGCGGCCTGATTCCGTACCTCAAGGCGCACCTGGCCACCGATGGCGGCGCGGCATGAACCGGGCACACGCTTTGCCACTGCGCATTGCGCTGATCCCCGGGGATGGCATCGGCCAGGAGGTGACGCCGGCCGCGGCCGCGGCGATGCAGGCCAGCGGGGTTGCCGTGGAGTTCGTGGAGCTGGAGGCCGGTTGGCAAACGTTCGTGCGCTCCGGCTCGGCGCTGCCCGCAGTCACCGTGCAGGCCCTGGCAACGGTGGACGGCGCGCTCTTTGGCGCGGTGAGCAGTCCAGCGCACGCAGCGCATGGCTACCGCAGTCCCATCGTGCAGCTGCGCCAACAGTTCGATCTGTTCGCCAACCTGCGGCCGCTGGTCAGCACACCGACGCCTGGCAGCTGGCCGGGTGTTGATCTGCTGATCGTGCGCGAGAACACGGAGGGGATGTACGCGGGCCGTGAACGGTTGGAGGGCGACACCGCGATTGCGGAACGGGTGATTACCCGCCGCGCCAGCGAACGCATCATGCGGGTGGCTCTGGAGCAGGCTCGCCGGCGCCGCGGGTTGGTGACGCTGGTGCATAAGGCCAACGTGCTGCGCGTGACCGATGGCCTCTTTCGCGAGGCCAGCCTGAGCGTGGCGCCCGATTTCCCCGATGTGCAGGTGGAGGAGGGGCTGGTGGACAGCGTGGCCTATCGGCTGGTGCGCCAGCCGCAGCACTTCGATGTCATCGTCACCACCAACCTGTTCGGCGACATTCTGAGCGATCTGGCGGCCGGCCTGACCGGCGGATTAGGCCTGGCCGCGTCGGCCAACCAGGGCGAGCGCTTTGTCGTGGCCGAACCGGTGCATGGCTCCGCGCCGGACATCGCCGGGCAGGGCATCGCCAATCCCCTGGCGGCCATCCGCGCCGGCGCCCTGCTCCTGCGCAGCCTGGGCCAGGCGGACGCGGCCGCCCGCATCGAACACGCCGTCAACCAGGTGCTGGCGTCCGGCCCGCTGACCCCCGACCTGGGCGGAAATGCCACGACTGCAGAGGTGACGCAGGCGGTAGTCAGGAGGTTGGAGATCGGAGACCGGAGACCGGAGATCTGTGTGGAAGGCGGTTGATTTGCGGTTGGAAGTGAGGCGTGAGAGCGGAGAGCGGAGAGCGGAGACCGGAGAGCGGAGAGCGGAGAGCGGAGAGCGGAGACCGGAGAGCGGAGACCGGAGACCGGAGACCGGAGAGCGGAGACCGGAGAGCGGAGACCGGAGAGCGGAGACCGGAGACCTGTGTGGAAGGCGGTTGATTTGCGGTTGGAAGTGAGGCGTGAGGGAGGAGATTGGAGACCGGAGACCGAAAAAACTCCCTTCTTCCACGAAACCCGATCTCTGATCCCTGATCTCTGATCTAAAGAGCAAACAATGAGGAGGATTCCAAGATGAGTAACGTGATGTGTCCTGAGTGCGCTGCGGAGATCGAGATCGGCGGCGATGTGCTGGCCGGGGAGATCGTGCAGTGCCCGGAGTGCGGGGTGGAGCTGGAAGTGCTGAGCGTCAGCCCGTTGACGGTTGACCTGGCGCCGGAAGTCGAAGAGGATTGGGGGGAGTAGGCCATGCGCATCGGTGTGCTGCTGTCACGCGTGCGCGTGGAGGAAAAGCTGATTATCAGCGCCCTGGAGAAACGAGGCATCGGCTATGCGACGATTGACGACCGCGAGGTGATCTTCGAGCTGGGGCGCAACGGCTTTGATTACGATGTGGTGATCGAGCGCTGCATCAATCACAGCCGCGCGCTCTACGCGCTGCGCATCTTGAACGATGCGGGGGTGCCGACGGTCAACACCTTCGAGGTGGCCGATACCTGCGGTAACAAGCTGTTGACCACCAGCGCGCTCTTTCGCTGCGGCGTGCCTTCCCCGCGCACGCTGGTGGCCTTCACGCCCGAATCGGCCTTGCAGGCTATCGAAAGCCTGGGCTACCCGGTGGTGCTGAAGCCGGCGGTCGGCTCCTGGGGCCGTCTGCTGAGCAAGATCAACGATCGCGAGGCGGCCGAGGCGATCCTGGAACACAAGGAGACCCTCGGCACCTATCACCATTCGATCTTTTACATCCAGGAGTACGTGCGCAAGCCGGGGCGCGACATTCGGGCCTTCGTCGTGGGCAACGAGACGATCTGCGCGATCTATCGCCACTCGCCGCACTGGATCACCAACACCGCGCGCGGGGGCCAGGCCAGCGTCTGCCCGGTGACGCCAGAGCTGAACGACCTGTGCGTGCGTGCGGCCACGGCCGTGGGCGGCGGCGTGGTGGCGATTGATGTCTTCGAGGACCCCGACCGCGGTCTGCTCATCAATGAGGTGAACTACACGATGGAGTTCCGCAACTCGATCGAGCCGACGGGCGTGGATATTCCGGGCCGCATCGTAGACTTTGCCCTGGCTGTGGCGCGTGACAGCTGGGCCGCGGCCAACGGCTGGCGCAGCGCCGCGCCCGCGGCGGCCCTGTGAACGGCCGCCTGACGGTCGCGATCCTGGGCGGCTCGGGCTACACCGGCGGCGAACTGCTGCGCCTGCTGCTCGATCACCCGCACGTCGAGGTGACGCAGATCACCTCGGAACGCCAAGCCGGCCGCTTCGTGCATTTCATGCACCCCAACCTGCGCGGCCGCACGCGCCTGAAGTTCACCACGGCCAGCGAACTGCAGCCGGTGGATGTGCTCTTCGCCTGCCTGCCGCACGGCGCCGCGCAGCAGCGCATCGAACAACTGGCCGCGCTGGCGCCCCGGATCATTGACCTCAGCGCGGACTTCCGCCTGCGCAGCCCGGCGGATTATGTCACCTGGTACGGCCATGAACACGCCGCGCCGGCCTGGCTGGATCGTTTTGTCTACGGCCTGCCGGAGCTGCAGCGGGACGCGCTGCGCCAGGCCCGGTACGTCAGCGGCGTCGGCTGCAACGCCACCGCAGCCACCCTGGCCCTGTGGCCGCTGTTCAAGGCCGGGCTGGCCGACCCGACCCGTGATGTGGTGGTGGAGGTGAAGGTCGGTTCCAGTGAAGGCGGCGCAGAGCCGGGCCTCGCGAGCCATCACCCGGAGCGCGCGGGTGTGGTGCGCAGCTTTGCGCCGACCGGTCATCGTCACACGGCCGAGGTGCGCCAGGCGCTCAGTCTGACCGGCGCCGCGCCGCCCATTCACCTATCGGTCACCGCGGTGGAGATGGTGCGCGGGGTGCTGGCGACCGGGCACGTTTTTCTCAGGGAGCGCAGTCTCGGCGACAAGGAGTTATGGGCCGCGTACCGGGCCGCGTACGGCAAAGAGCCGTTCGTGCGCATCGTCAAGGAGCGCCAGGGGCTGTACCGCTACCCGGAGCCGAAGATCCTGGCCGGCAGCAATTACGTGGATGTGGGCTTCGAGCTGGACCCGGTCAGCGGCCGGGTGGTGGTCCTGGCTGCCCTCGACAACCTGGTGAAGGGCGCGGCCGGCAGCGCCGTGCAGTGCCTCAACCTGATGGCCGGCTGGGACGAGACCGCGGGGTTGGGATTTGCGGGGCTGCACCCGGTGTAATTGGAGATCAGAGATTGGAGATCAGAGATCGGGTTTCGTGGAAGAAGGGAGTTTTTCCGGTCTCCGGTCTCCGGTCTTCGTTGAGGATGTGAACATGATTGTCGTGAAAATTGGCGGCGGCAAGGGGTTGAATCTGGCAGGGCTGTGCGAGGATGTGGCGGCGCTGCTGCGAGCCGGACAGCGGTTGGTGCTGGTGCATGGCGGCGCGGAGACGACCGACGAGCTGGCCGCGGCGCTGGGGCATCCGACGCAATATGTCACTTCGACTTCGGGCCATGTCAGCCGGCGCACGGATCGGCGCACGCTGGAAATTTTCGAGATGGCCTACTGTGGGCAAATCAACAAGGGGCTGGTCGAACGCCTGCAAGGGCTGGGGGTCAACGCGGTGGGCTTGAGCGGGCTGGACGGCGGGCTGCTGCGCGGGACGCGCAAGGATGTCCTGCGCATCGTAGAGAACGGCCGTCAGAAGGTGCTGCGCGACGACTTCACCGGCAAGGTGGAGCAGGTCAACCGCGGGCTGCTGACCCTGCTGCTGGACAACGGCTACTTCCCGGTGCTGACCCCGCCCGCGCTCAGTTTCAATCATGAGGCGATCAACGTGGACGGCGACCGCGCCGCGGCCGCGGTGGCCGCCGCGCTGCACGCAGATACCCTGATTCTACTGACCAGCGCGCCCGGCCTGCTCGCCCGCTTCCCGGACGAATCGAGCCTGCTCACCAACCTCAGCCTGGCTGACCTGGGAAACGCACAGGACTATGCGAAAGGCAAGATGAAGCGCAAGGTGCTGGCCGCGCAAGAGGCGCTGCAGGGCGGAGTTTCCCAGGTCGTCATTGGCGATGGTCGTCGGCCGGAGCCTCTGCGCGCCGCGCTGGCCGGAGAAGGAACGAAAATTGAAGGATGAAGGAGGAAGATTGGAGATCAGAGATCGGAGATCGGGTACGTGGAAGGCGAGTGGTCTCCGGTCTCCGGTCTCAAATCTCCGATCTCCGGGATTGAGGGGGTAATGGGGCATGGGTGAGGGAATGTGGAGCGAAATAGAAAACCGGCACACGAGCGGCTGCTATCCGAAGCGGCCGTTGACGCTGGTGCGTGGGGAAGGGGTGTGGGTGTGGGATGACGCGGGGCGGCGCTACCTGGACTGCACGAGCGGCCAGGGGGTGGCGCTGATCGGTCATGCCCATCCGGCCGTGGCGGCGGCGGTGGCGCAGCAGGCCGCGACGCTCATCACCTGCCCGGAGATTTTCTATAACGACCGGCGGGCGGCGCTGCTGGCGCGGTTGACGGGGCTGGCGCCGGCGGGTCTGACGCGCGCCTTCCTGTGTAACTCCGGCACGGAAGCGGTGGAGGCGGCGCTCAAGTTCGCCCGTCTGCTGACCGGCCGGCCGGGCATCATCGCCATGCAGCGAGGCTTTCATGGGCGCACGTTTGGCAGCCTGAGCGCGACCTGGGAGCCGAAGTACCGCGAGCCGTTCGAGCCGCTGCTGCCGGGCTTCAAGCACGTGCCTTACGACAACCTGGATGCGCTGGCCGCCAGCCTGGATGATCAGACCGCGGCCGTCATCGTGGAACCGGTGCAGGGCGAAGGGGGCGCGCGGCCGCCAAGCCCCGGTTACCTGGCGAGTGTGCAGACGTTATGTCAACATGTCGGCGCGCTGCTAATCGTGGACGAGGTGCAGACCGGCTTTGGGCGCACCGGCCGCTGGTTTGGCTGCCAGCACGATGGGGTGACGCCCGATCTGATGGCGCTGGGCAAGGGGATTGCGGGCGGCGTGCCGATGGGCGCGACGCTGCTGCACGAACGCTTTGGCCCATTGCCCGCGGGCAGTCACGGCTCCACCTTCGGCGGCAACCCCCTGGCCTGCGCAGCGGCCCTAGCGACGCTGGATGTGTTGGAACAGGGCGATCTGCCTGGCCAGGCGGCGGTGCAGGGCGCGTATCTCCTGGAACAATTGCGGGACCGCGTCGCGCCATTGCCGGTGGTGCGCCAGGTGCGCGGACACGGCCTGCTGATCGGCATCGAGCTGCGCACACGGGTCACGCCCACCCTGCAAAGCCTGCAAGCCCTGGGCGTGCTGGCCCTGCCGGCCGGGCCGACGGTCCTGCGGCTGCTGCCGCCCCTGGTCATGACGCCAGCGGAACTGGATCAGGCCGTGGATGCCGTCGCGGCGGCGCTCGGGGGAGATTAGCGGCCTCACCTCAACCCCCGGCCCCTTCTCCTCTCCGCGCGGCGGCCTCACCTCAACCCCCGGCCCCTTCTCCTCTCCGCGCGGCGGAGAGGAGAAGGGGGGAAGAGGAAGGGGGGAAGAGGAAGGGGGAAGTGGAAGGGGGGAAGAGGAAGGGGGGAAGAGGAAGGGGGGAAGAGGAAGGGGGGAAGAGGAAGGCTGTCGTTCGGTCTCCTGGCCGGACGACGCTGGCAGACATGCTCCAACCTTGCGAAGGCCCGCCGGGTAAGAGGCCTTTGTGATCGAGATCGGTTACGGCTTGCCCGACGATGTGGGGAGCAGCCAGCCTTCGCAAGGGGAGACGGAGTCCGCATCTGAACTCAAAATGGGGAACTTGCACTATGAACGATACACAGGCTGTCCAACTCCTGCGCGACATGCTCGGCATCGAGAGCCTGTCGGGCGCTGAAGGGCTTCATGCCGATTTCCTGACCCGCCAGATGATAGCCTTTGGCTACACGAAGGCTTGCGTGGACGAGGCCGGCAACGCGGTGGGCGAGATGGGCGATCCCGCGGCGGCGGTCACGATCGTGCTGCTGGGCCATCAGGACACGGTGCCCGGGCGCATTGCCGTGCGCATGGAGGACGGCCGGCTGTTTGGCCGCGGCGCGGTGGATGCCAAAGGCCCGCTCGCGGCGTTCACCGCGGCCGTGGCGCGGATCGGCCCCCGCGCTGGCGTGCGCTTCGTGGTGATCGGCGCGACCGAGGAAGAGGCGGCCAGCAGCAAAGGGGCGCGGCACATCCGCGACCGCTTCCTGGCGGAGGGCATCCCCGGCGCGTGCCTGATCGGTGAGCCGAGCGGCTGGGAGCGGGTGACGTTGGGCTACAAAGGACGCCTGCTGGCCGATCTGCACGTGCAGGGGCCTTGCGGTCACAGCGCAGGCAACCGCCTGGGGGTCAACGAACAGGCCGTACACTGGTGGCAGGGTGTCATTGGCTACACGAAAAACTACAACCAGGAGCGCGAAGGCCCGTTTCGCCAACTGCTGCCCAGCCTGCGCAGCATGGCGAGCGGTTCCGACGGCCTGAGCGAGTGGGCTGACCTGCGCGTGGGTTTGCGCCTGCCGCTGGAGACCGACATCCCCGGCCTGGAGCGCGACCTGACCGACCTGGCGCAGGGGGTCAGCGCGGAGCCGGCCGCGTGCAGCCTGGGCTTCTCCGGCCAGGAGCGCGCCTGGGTGGCCGACAAGAACAGCCCGCTGACGCGCAGCCTGGTGGCCGGCATTCGTCGGGAGGGCGGCCGGCCTGGTTACCTGCTCAAGACCGGCACCAGTGACATGAACGTGGTCGCCCCGGCCTGGAACTGCCCCATCGCGGCCTACGGCCCCGGCGATGCCAGCCTCGATCACACGCCGGAGGAGCACATCGTCATCGAGGAATACTTGCGTGCGATCCGGGTGCTGGAGAGGGTGTTGGCGGAGATTTGAGACCGGAGATTTGAGACCGGGGATTGGAGATTGGAGATTGGAGACCGGAGACCAGCCAACTCCCTTCTTCCACGAAACCTGATCTCTGATCTCTGATCTCTGATCTCTGATCTCTGATCTCTGATCTCTGATCTCTGATCTCTGATCTCTGATCTCTGATCTCTGATCTCTGATCTCTGATCTCTGATCTCTGATCTCTGATCTCTGATCTCTGATCTCTGATCTCTACCTACACCAACCCCTGTGTTATAATATCTCCATCCCCCCGTTCCGCCATCACCGCCGCTGGACGGCAAGGAGCATTCATGCAGCCATCATCGCCTACGAATACCGCCGCAATGGCCGCACCGGGGCAAGCGGAGATCGCGGCGGCGCAGGAACGTTTTCAAGCCTTCATGCACGTGCCAGATCTGGCGGCCATGCTCAGCTTCGCGGTCGGGGAGGATGAGGCCGGCCTGGACGACCTGGAACGCACGGCCGCCGCGCACCTGGCTGCGACCGAGGGGGATGAAGCGACGGCCATCCGTCAACGCCTGGATGGGCTGCGCCGTATCCGCATTGAGGATCTGCCGGCCGCCCGCGTCGTGGCCGCCGCCATGAACGCGATGAGCGCGGACGAGCGGCTGCTGCTGATTTTCGAGACGGCTAGTGAGTCCGCCGGCCTGATGGGGCTGGTGGCGGGCACGGCCGATGAGGATCTCGACCGCTTGGAGGCGGCGGCCGAGGCCAGGATCGCGGCCGTCAGCGGCGAGGAGGCCGCGGATTTGGGCCGCCGGTTGTATGCCTTGCGCGCCTGGCGCGCGGCCGCACAGGCGGCCCGTCGCACACTGGCCCCGTTGGGCGACGAGGGCGGACGAGCGCTGGTCGCCCGCCTGATCGCCTGGATCCAGACGCCCGACTGGCCGGCGTCGCAAGCCTTCCTCACCGACCACGCGGGCGAACTGGTGGGCGAGCAGGGCGCGGCCGTGCTGGCCCTGCTGCGCATGAATAACCCCGACAACCGCGACATCGAGCAGCACATCGGCCTACTGGCGGCCTGCCGGCGCCTGGGCATCGAGGCGGCGTACGAGGAATTTGGCCGGCAGCGGGCGCAGGAGCAGGCGCTGGAACGGCTGCAGCACAGCCCGCTCGGCCAGGCGGTGAGCGAGTTCGTGGAGGCGGAGGACGATGAGGCTGCGGCGCTGTTGCAAAGCCAGAACCTGCTCATCACGACCGACGCACGCGACGCCTTGCAACTGCTGCTGGACATGGCGCAGCAGGCGGGCGACGCGCAGGCCGCGGCGCGCGTCGCCGCGCGGCTGGCGCAGTGGCAGCAGGCGTGGAGCACGCGCGTGGGCGGTCCGCTGCGCCACGCCGCGGAAGAACGCCAGCCCGAAGCCCGCAGCACACACACGCAAGATCAGCAGCGCCAGCCAGACAGCGCCGAGAGCGGCGCCAAATACCACATCGTCACCGCCAACAACTGCCAGATCGGCAACAACAACACCATGTTCAACATCTACAACGTAGGCGAACTACGTCTGCGCTGGCAACGCCCTAACGAACGCTGGAAACAGCGTGTGCGCGGCGCAGTGGGACGTGAAATGGAACTGGCCGACCTGCACCAACGACTGACCCATGGCGGCAGCGTTGCGCTCGTCAGCAAGGGCACCTCTGCCGCGCTGCGCGGCCAGCCTGGCATTGGCAAAAGCGTGTTGGCTGACCTGTATGTCGAACGCTACGGCGCGCTGTACGAGGGCGGTATTGTCTGGCTGGACATTGGGCCAGCCGCGCCACGCCTCCCATATGCTGCCGCATTTGCAGCGGCTGGCCGTATGGGCCTACGAAGATGCCTTGCAGGCAACAAAACTGTTGGAGAACTGCGAACTGGCGCCCGAAGTTGTGGCCCGCCTGCTGGCAGGCCACGGTCCGCTGCTGGTCGTGGCGGATGACGTTTGGAGCGAAGAGGCGCTGGCTGCGCTCAAGGCCGCGCTGCCCGACGAGTGCTCGCTGCTGATCACCACGCGTGATTACGATGTAGCCTTCAGCCTGGAAGATCGCGCAGAGGCGATTCAGCAGCTTGATGTGTTGAGCAAACAAGATGCCCGCGTCCTCCTACAAAGCAAGGTGGATGGGCTTGAGGCTAACCTGGCCGACCGCCTGGCTACTGGCTTGGGACATCATGCCCAGGCGCTGACACTGGCCGCCGGGTCGCTGCTTGCCCGACGCAAGGTGCAGCCCTACACGAACACCGTCGAGGAGATTTTGCAGCGGGTGGCGGTTGGGCGCGGCTTTGGTGACCTGCCGCGGCTGGATAAGGCTGAGCGTTTGAACAAGGTAGAAGTCGCGCTGAAGTACAGCTACGACTATCTGGGGGAAAGCACCGACGGCGCCAACCGCCAGGCCTGGTTGCGCGCGTTGGGCGTCTTTGCCCAAGAGGCAGATTTTGACACCGCCGCGGCCGCGTCGGTGTGGGCGCTCAATGTTGACGCGGCGCGAGAGGCGCTTCTGCTGCTGGATGGTCTCGCGTTGATCCAGGCGACGCGCGAGGCCGATCATTCATCTGGCGGCCGCTGGCAGCAGCACGCCATCCTGCGCGCCTACGCACTCAGCCTGCAGGATGAGCAGGAGCGGCTGGTCTTGCCGCAGCGCCATGCCGATTATTTTATGGAGCTGGCGCAAGCCTCCATTCCCAGCGCCACCGAGCGCGTCGAACAAGAATTCAAACAGATCGAGCACGCGTTTGCCTGGTGTCAACAGCACAGCCCCGGCCGCGCGACCCGGCTGGCCAACATCACCAGTCAGGTCATGTTCATCCGCGGGCGCGCGGCGCAAGCGGGCGAATGGCTGCGTGTCAGCATCGCTGCGGCCGACCAAACCGGCGACAGATCGGGCAAAGCCAACACGCTGCAGAGTTTGGGCGATTTGGAAAGGCGGCTGGGCAACCTCGACGCCGCCCGCCGCCACTTCGACGCCGCCTTGCCGCTGTACGAAGCCGAGCAAGCCCGCCTGGGCAAAGCCAACACGCTGCAGAGTTTGGGCGATTTGGAAAGTCGGCTGGGCAACCTCGACGCCGCCCGCCGCCACTTCGACGCCGCCTTGCCGCTGTACGAAGCCGAGCAAGACCGCCTGGGCAAAGCCAACACGCTGAAGAGTTTGGGCGATTTGGAAAGGCGGCTGGGCAACCTCGACGCCGCCCGCCGCCACTTCGACGCCGCCTTGCCGCTGTACGAAGCCGAGCAAGCCCGCCTGGGCAAAGCCAACACGCTGCAGAGTTTGGGCGATTTGGAAAGTCGGCTGGGCAACCTCGACGCCGCCCGCCGCCACTTCGACGCCGCCTTGCCGCTGTACGAAGCCGAGCAAGCCCGCCTGGGCAAAGCCAACACGCTGAAGAGTTTGGGCGATTTGGAAAGTCGGCTGGGCAACCTCGACGCCGCCCGCCGCCACTTCGACGCCGCCTTGCCGCTGTACGAAGCCGAGCAAGCCCGCCTGGGCAAAGCCAACACGCTGAAGAGTTTGGGCGATTTGGAAAGTCGGCTGGGCAACCTCGACGCCGCCCGCCGCCACTTCGACGCCGCCTTGCCGCTGTACGAAGCCGAGCAAGACCGCCTGGGCAAAGCCAACACGCTGCAGAGTTTGGGCGATTTGGAAAGGCGGCTGGGCAACCTCGACGCCGCCCGCCGCCACTTCGACGCCGCCTTGCCGCTGTACGAAGCCGAGCAAGCCCGCCTGGGCAAAGCCAACACGCTGAAGAGTTTGGGCGATTTGGAAAGTCGGCTGGGCAACCTCGACGCCGCCCGCCGCCACTTCGACGCCGCCTTGCCGCTGTACGAAGCCGAGCAAGCCCGCCTGGGCAAAGCCAACACGCTGAAGAGTTTGGGCGATTTGGAAAGTCGGCTGGGCAACCTCGACGCCGCCCGCCGCCACTTCGACGCCGCCTTGCCGCTGTACGAAGCCGAGCAAGACCGCCTGGGCAAAGCCAACACGCTGCAGAGTTTGGGCGAGTTGGAAAGTCGGCTGGGCAACCTCGACGCCGCCCGCCGCCACTTCGACGCCGCCTTGCCGCTGTACGAAGCCGAGCAAGACCGCCTGGGCAAAGCCAACACGCTGAAGAGTTTGGGCGATTTGGAAAGGCGGCTGGGCAACCTCGACGCCGCCCGCCGCCACTTCGACGCCGCCTTGCCGCTGTACGAAGCCGAGCAAGCCCGCCTGGGCAAAGCCAACACGCTGCAGAGTTTGGGCGATTTGGAAAGTCGGCTGGGCAACCTCGACGCCGCCCGCCGCCACTTCGACGCCGCCTTGCCGCTGTACGAAGCCGAGCAAGCCCGCCTGGGCAAAGCCAACACGCTGAAGAGTTTGGGCGATTTGGAAAGGCGGCTGGGCAACCTCGACGCCGCCCGCCGCCACTTCGACGCCGCCTTGCCGCTGTACGAAGCCGAGCAAGACCGCCTGGGCAAAGCCAACACGCTGCAGAGTTTGGGCGATTTGGAAAGTCGGCTGGGCAACCTCGACGCCGCCCGCCGCCACTTCGACGCCGCCTTGGATTTGTATCGCTTGGAACAGGAGCCTGGAGGCATCATCAACACCCTGGTGAGTCAGGCCAGGCTCGAAGCAGGCACTGGCAACCTCGACCTGGCCCGACCTCTGTACGAGCAGGCGTTTCGCGTGGCTGACCAGACGGGATACGCGAATCATCCAATCGTTCAGGATCTGCGCCGCGAATATGCGACGCTCCGCGCCGCTTCTACCGAAGCGGCAGCCGCCGATGATCCGCTGGCACTGGCCCTCTCCGCCCTGCGGGAGGTTGACTCCGACCAGGCGCTGGCCCAGGCCCTGGCCGACCACCCCGTCCTGCACGAGGCGCAGGCGCTGTTTGCCCTGGCCGGCCAGATCAGCCAGGCCCTGGCCGATCAAGAGCGTGAGACCGTGACCCGGCTGGCGATTTTGCTGGTCGTGCTACTGGGGAGCTACAATCAAGCCCACAGTGAGCAGCTTGACGTCCGATCTCACGCCGCGGTCATTGACCTGTGCGAACAGGTCATTCCCCTGGCCGACCAGCTCGACGCTGGCCTGGCGACCGCGCTGCGCCGGCAGGCCGGCTGGGCCTGCAACACCCTGGGCAATTACAGCGCCGATGTGGACAAGGATGCCACCGCCGCCATCGCCGCCTACAGCCGCGGCCTCGCCTTTGATCCAATCAACGCCATGCTGCTGCGCAACCGCGCCGGCGTGCAGATCGAGCAGGGCCAGTTCGCCGCCGCGCAGGCTGATATCGAAGCCGCGGCCGCGCTGGAGCCGGACGCGCCGCGCCTGGCCGCTCTGCGCCGCGATCTGGCCGCCGCGCAAGGCTAAACTTCCGCAGTCTGTACATTCGCAGCTTGCATACCCAGAGGAGGAAGCGATGTCCACAGCCCAAACCCTCGCCACCGCGGACCAACCGACGCCGCGTCTGACGCGCGCCGAGGCCCTTCTCTTCCGCGATCGCTGGCAAGCGGTGGCGGAGTTCGAAGCCCAGGAACGCCGCGCGGCGCCGCTCGATCTGCTTTGGCAGCAGACTGAAGCGATCTGGGATTTTGCATCGCTGATGGGCTGGCTGGTCCGTGGGGCTGACACGCAGGCCGAGCTCGGCCGCGTGCGCGCCCGCTGGACCAAACTAAAGGAGAGTCTGCCATGAGTCCATCCGTTGCGATGCGACCCTTGCTGAACGCCCTGGCTGCAGTGCAACTGGTCCTGGATGCGTGGTCGCAGCAAGGCGTGATCATCGGTGGTGTGGCGGCCAGCCTCTTGGGACGACCGCGCTATACGGCTGATGTGGACGCGGTCGTTTTGGTCTCCACACAAGCGCTGTCAGAGTTTGCCGCGGTGACGCGGCGCGCCGGCTTGATGCCACGCGTCCCCGATGCGGAGGCGTTTGCACGGCGTCATCGGGTCCTCCTGCTGCGCCATGCCGAGAGCGGCGTAGATGTGGATATTTCGCTGGGCGCCCTGCCTTTCGAGGAGCAGGCGGTTGCGCGCGCCACGGTGGTGCAGGTCAGCGGTCTTGCGCTGCGACTGGTCACGCCCGAAGACTTGATCATCATGAAAGCCGTGGCGCACCGCCGCCAAGACATGGAAGATATCCAGGCGGTGATCGAACGTCATCCCAATTTGGACCGCCAGCGGATTCGACTGTGGGTGCAGCAATTTGCCGAGGTCCTGGAGGCGCCCGAACTGTGGACCGACATCGCCGGCTGGCTGGAATCCAAGCCCGCGCCGCGCTCGCGCAGGAAACGCGTATGAACGTAGTGCTGGCATTTGCATCCGTTGATGGTCAGGACGCCGCGGCGCGTCTGGCGGCCCTGCTGACCACCCTGGGCGTCGCCGTGGTTGAACCCGGCCCTGACGCCGCGTCCGCGCCGGTGATCGCGCTGCTGACGCCGGCCGCGCTGCGCGATGCGCGGGTGCTGCGCCACCTGGGAGGACCACGCGGCGCGGGCCAGCCGGTCCTTCTTCCCCTGGCCGCACCGGCGCCGGCCGACTTCCCCGCGCCCGCTGACCTGGCGCGCATCATCGAGTGGCTGCACGCGCCGGCAGCCGGGTCCAAGTATCGAATCCACATCGGCCAGGCGACCAACACCATCATCGGCGACAACGGCATGATGGTCAATGTCTTTGGCGCGGGCGGGTCAGCCGTGGAAACCGCGCACCTGGTGACCGCGCTGCGCGCAGCACAGCAGCCCGGTGCGCCGATGAGCGCCGCGGAACTGCGCGGTTTGTTGGCCCAGGTGCAGGCGCAGGTGCAGCAGGTGGACGCCACGTTGCGCCAGGGCTTCGGCGCCGTGCTGATGCGCTTCGACCTGAGCGAACAGCGCATCATCGGCCCGATCCTGGCGCGCCTCGACGAGCAGCACGCCGCCGAGGTCGCCGCGCTGCTCGATCTGCTCGACGCCGCGACGTTGACGCATGATGAGTTGGCTTATTGGCTGGCTCCGGTCAGCGCGGCCCTGCTGGAGTTCAAGCAAGAGGCTGTCCACATCCAGGATCAACCGCTGCTGGCGAGCGTGCGTCAGACCGCTGACCTGATCGAGGCGCCGGGCCTCGATGTCAAACACAAGCTCAAGCTCACCATCCCCATCATCCCCCTGCTGCTCGACTACGAAGGCGAATTCGAGTTCAACACGAAAATGAACCTGGAAAGCGCCTGGCAAGCCCTCAAGCGTCTCGTGACGCGGCGCTGAACTGCACCGCCAGATAATAAGACCGACCTGGACAGGATGAACAGGATGTACAGGATGAACAGGATGTTCGTTTGGTGGTGGGGAGAACAAGCGGCGCGCAGAGCCACCTATCCTGTCAATCCTGTACATCCTGTCTGAATTCCAGGCAGACCCAGCAGTTGCCCCGTGAAGGCATTTTCAACGAGCAGCCTGGCGGCTCGTTTCCACCGCGGCCAGCAGGGCGGTGAACGCGTCCGCGAAGGACTTGACGCCCTCGTCCTCAAGCTCGTCCGTCACTGCGTCCATCACGATCCCCAGCGCCTGCAGTTCGGCCAGGGTCTGGCGGGCGGCGTCCAGGTCCTCTTCCAGGCTGGCGGGCCGCACCTGCCCGTGATCCAGCAGCGCGACCAGGGTCTGCGGCGGCATGGTGTTGACCGTCTGCAGGCCGACCAGTTCCACGACGTAAAGCACATCGCTGTAGGCCGGGTTCTTGGCTCCGGTGGATGCCCACAGCGGGCGCTGCACACGGCCGCCCTGGGCCGCGAGGGCCTGGAAGCGCTCGGTGGCGAAGACCTCCTTGAAGTCGGCATAGGCCAGGCGGGCATTGGCAATCGCGGCCTTTCCACGCAGGTGAGCGTCCTGGTCGCTCAGGCGGGCATCTATCTTGCTGTCCACGCGTGAGACGAAGAACGACGCCACCGAGCTGATCGAGTCGAGCGGCAGCCCCGCGGCCGCGCGCTGCTCCAGGCCCTGCAAGTAGGCGTCCATCACCTCGGCATAGCGGCTGCGGGAGAAGATCAGGGTGACGTTGACGTTGATGCCCGCGGCAATCGCGGCGCTGATTGCGGGCAGGCCGGCCTTCGTGGCGGGGATTTTCACCATCAAGTTGGGGCGGTCCACGCGCTGCCAAAGCTGCCTGGCCTCCGCCAGCGTGGCGTCCGTCTCATGCGCCAGATACGGGCTGACTTCCAGGCTGACAAAGCCATCGCCCTTGCCGCTCTGGTGGTAAAGCGGGCGGAACAGATCCGCCGCGGTCTGGATGTCCGCGATCGCAAGCTGCCAGAAGATTTCCTCCGCGCTGCGGCCGGCCTTTGCCAGCGGCCGCAGCGCGGCGTCATAGTCGTGCGATTTGGTGATCGCGTTCATGAAGATCGTCGGGTTGGAGGTCACGCCACGAATCTCCTCGCGGCCGATCATGCCGGCCAGCTCGCCGTTGTCCAGCAAGCCGCGCTGGATGTTGTCGTACCATACCGACTGGCCCGCGGCATGGAGTGCTTGCGATGCGTTCATGTTCTTCTCCTGATAGGGGGATGGGGGGATGGGGGAATGGCGGTCTTATCATTCAGTGGCGCCGGCCGCCGCGCAGAATCTGCCGGATTTCGTAACTACTCAGCCATCTGTGGAGCTGTGCTCTCCAACGCCTGCGTCAACAGCCGCGCCAGGTCATCCAGATCCGGCGGTTTGAGAAGCCAGCCGGCCAAGCCCTGCGTCTTCAACCCCACCAGCTCGCCCTCCAGCGGATACCCGCTCAGAATCACAACCGGCGTGGTCAGCTCGCGCGCCCGCATGGCCCGCAAGAGCGCCTCACCGCCCATGACTGGCATCATCAGGTCGCTGAGCACCAGCGCAATCGTGTCACCACGCATCGCCAGCACGGCCAGCGCCTCTACGCCGTTGCCCGCGCTGGTCACGCGATAGCCCATCATCTCCAGAATGTCGGACATGGCGTCCAGCAGCACATCGTTATCTTCCACGATCAGGATCAACTGCGCGTCGCCGCCGGCCGCCGCGGCGGGAGCTGGCGCGGGGTTTTGCGCGGACGCGGCCTCTGCCACGGCTGGCAGGTAGATGGTGAAGGTGGTCCCCTGGCCCACGGCTGAGTCCACCGTGATCTCGCCCTCGTGCTGTTTGACGATGCCATGCACCTGCGCCAACCCCAGGCCGGTGCCCTGGCCGCGCGGCTTGGTGGTGAAGAACGGCTCGAAGAGGTGCGCCTGCGCCTCGGGCGCGATCCCCGTGCCGCTGTCCGTCACCGCCAGCCGCACCCAGGGGCCGGCCGGCAGATCGGGCCGCGGGGCCGTCTCCTGCTGCGCCAACGCCAGGCGCAGCGTGCCGCCCGCGGGCATGGCATCGCGCGCGTTGACCGCCAGGTTCATCAGCATCTGTTGCAGCCGCGTAGGATCGGCCAGCACCACGTACTCGCCCGGCTCGCACACCAGGGTCACTTCGATTGACTCAGGCAGAGTGCGGGCCAACAGCTTGACCTGCTCCTTCAGCAACGGCCCCAGGTCGAGCGGCCGCCGTTCCAGCACCGCGCGGCGGCTGAAATCGAGGAGCTGCTGGATCAGCCGTGTAGCGTGGCTGGTCTGCTCGCTGATGATAGCCAGGCGCTCACGCTCGCGCTCGGCCAGGCCAGGGGCACGGGCGATCAGCGGCGCCTGCAGCGCGATGATCGCCAGGATGTTGTTGAAGTCGTGGGCGATGCCGGCCGCCAATTGGCCGACGGCGGCCAGCCGTTCCTGCTGTTGGAGCTGATCGCGAAGGTCGCGCGCCTGCGTTACATCGTTGATGACCAGTACCCAATGTCCCGCCGCAGGGCTGTTCGCGCTGACCGATCGGGCGATGGCCTCGAAGATGTGCCGGCCCACCCGGACTTCGTGCCACGGCCCGCCGCGCTCCGCGGCAGCGAACAGCTCGGCCAGGGGCAGGTCGCCCAGGTGGGTGAGCCGCTCGCCGACGGCCGCGCCGGCCAGCGTCACCAGATCGCGCACACCCGCCGGGTTCGCCAGCAGCACCTGGCCGTCGGCGTCCAGCAGCAGCACGCCTTCGGGCACGGTGTCCATGATCTGGGCGATCTGTTCGGCCTGGGCCTGCACCTGCGCCAGCAGCCGTTCCCGCTCGGCCTCCGCCTGCTTGCGTTCGGTGATGTCGCGGCTTACGCCCACTATCCCAACCACCTTGCCTTGGCTATCCCGGATAGGCACCTTTTTCGCCAGAAGCCATACCTGCTGACCGGTCACCAAATCCGCCGAAAGGTCCTCTTGATCAAGCATCGGTTGACCTGACCGAATGATCTCCTGTTCTTCGGCGTAGTATTGCGCGGCGCTAGGTTGCGGGTAAAAGTCAAAGGCGGTCTTGCCGAGCACATCTTCTTGTCGTGTTGCCCCCAGTGAGCGCAGGTGAGCCGGGTTGTTGATGACGTACCGACTTTCGGCGTCTTTGATGTAAACGTCATCGGGCAGATTATCAATCAGCGTGCGCAACAGGTTGCGCTCTTGCGCCAGCGCATTCTCCGCGCGCTTGCGCTCGGTGATGTCCCGGAAAATAGCGTAAAAAACAGCGCGACCATTCACCTCAAGTGTCTTGACCCATACGCGGACATTTCTGAGCTCACCGCTTTTGGTGCGGTGGAGCGTTTCAAATTCGTCACTGCCTTCGCGAATTATTTTCTGGGTCCGCTCTGCTGTTTCCTCAGGCTTCTCTAACACTTCCCAGTCGGAGATTCTTAGAGCAGCAAATTCTTCGCGCGTATAGCCCAATTGCCGGCTTGCCGTTTCATTCGCCTCGATAATTTTTCCCGTTGCCAGGTCCATCAGAAGGACACCAATCGGTGAATGTTCGAATAGCAAGAGATAGCGTTCTTCGCTTTCGCGCAACGCCTCCTCCGCGCGCTTGCGCTCGGTGATGTCGCGGGCATTGATGACCAGTCCGCTCACCCCGTGGTCCAGCAGATTACTGCCCATGCCCTCCAAGATCCGCCAAGAACTATCGGCATGGCGGACGCGCATCAGCATCGAGAACGCGGAGGGACCCGGCGTACGGGCGCGATGTTCAGTGGCGGCGATGAAATTCGGGAGGTCTGGCGGGTCGATGAAATCCGTGATCTTCGCTCCGCTGACTGCCGCGACGGTATAACCCATGATTCTCTCAACGGATGGGCTGACATAATCGATGCGCTAATCCGGGTTCAGGATCACAATCAGGTCAGATGCGTTTTCGATGAGTGACCGGAAACGTTGTTCGCTTTCGCCCAACGCGCGTTCGGTTTCTGCTTTGGCTAATCGCGTCTTTTTTTGTTCCAGCGCCTCGCGTACCGCAAAGGGCAATTGTTTGAGCCGGTCTTTGAGGACATAATCGCTTGCGCCGGCTTTCATACACGCGACAGCAATTTCCTCATTTAATGAACCGGTCAGCAAGATAAACGGTAGCGTGAGGTCGCGTTCTAATAAAAGTTTCAACGCCTGCATGCCGTCGAATGCCGGCATCGCGTAATCCGATATGATCAGATCGGGCTGGAATTCCTCTAATGCCTTTAGGAACGCCGCTTTAGTTTCCACGCGCGTGAAAGTAAAGGCAAGCTCTTCTTGGCGGAGCACGCGCACTGCCAATTCGACATCGGCGGGAACATCTTCGACGAATAAGATGCGTATCGGTTGATTCGTTTCCATTGGGTTACTCCTGGAGGGAACGACGACGAACGGGACGCTGCGGCGAGCGTCCCCAACAGTGGGTTATCGCGTCGGCGGCTGATTGAGCAGCAGCCAGTACAGCCCCAGGTCTTTGACGGCAGCAACGAACTTATCGAACTCGACCGGCTTGACGATGTAACTGTTCGCGCCCAGCTTGTAACTCTCAACAATATCTCTTTCTTCTTTTGACGACGTCAGCACGACGACCGGAATGATTCTGGTGACCGGATCACTTTTGATCGCCCGCAAGACTTCTAGTCCATCCACTTTGGGGAGTTTCAAATCGAGCAGGATCACCTTCGGACCATTTTCGATCTTGCGGTGGCTGTACGCGCCGCGCGCAAAAACGAAATCCAATGCCTCTTCGCCATCCGTAACGACGGCGACATTGTTGGCAAGGTTGTTCTTCTTCAATGCCCGCAACGCCAACTCCGCATCGTTGGGATTGTCCTCGACCAACAGAATTTCAACTTGTCCGTTCATGATGGACCTCCTTATGGATTGTATGGGCAACCACGAGGGTCGCCCCTACTTTTGGGGTAACGCAAAATAGAATGTCGCGCCTTGATTGACTTGTCCTTCCGCCCACACGCGCCCGCCGTGGCGGTGAATGATGCGCTGAACGATCGCCAGCCCCACACCATTGCCTTCGAACTCGGCGGTTGTGTGCAAACGTTGAAAGACGCCGAAGAGTTTGTGGGTATAGGCGGGATCAAAACCGACGCCATTGTCTTTCACGAAGTAAACATTCATTCCATCTTCCGCATAAGAACCAATTTCAATACGCCGCTCGGTTTTGGGCATTGTATATTTGGTGGCATTGGAAAGCAAATTACTCCACGCTTGCCGGAGCAGAGTCGGATCGCCAAACGCATCCGGCAAGTGCGCGACGGAAAACGAAATTGCCCCTTGCGTCTCCGGCGAAGCGATCTCGTGATAAACGGTGTGAACGAGCGCAGTCATATCAATGCGGGAGAACTGCATCTCGCCCCGGGTGATCCGCGAGAGAGTGAGCAGATCGGTGATGAGTTGGTCCATTCTCTGTGTGTTAGTGCGAACGACGTTCAGCAACCGCTTGCCTTCGGCGTCCAGTTTGTCTTCGTATTCCTCCAGGAGAATCCGCGAAAAGCCGTCCACCGCGCGCAGCGGCGAGCGCAGATCGTGCGAGACGGAGTAGGCGAACGCTTCCAGTTCTTTGTTCGCGGCTTGCAGTTGGGCGGTGCGCTCGATGATGCGCTGTTCCAGTTCGGCGTTGAGTTTGTTGATTTGTTCTTCGGCTATTTTCTGGTCTTCCACCACGCTGAGCAAGGCACGGCGCGACTGATCCGCTTCGGCGAGCAAGCGTTGCAGTGCAGCGCGCGCGGCAAGGATTTGCGTCTCTTGTCGTTTGCGCTCGGTGATGTCTTCAGAGATCACCGCGAATTGTCCCCTTTGGGGGCAATACGCGTGCATAGTATAGTGCCGATCTAATTCGCGCGCATAGCGTTCAAAAACGATGGACTGTCCGGTCAAGGCGACCTGACCATACTTGTCAATCGAATCTTGTTCTGTGTCAGGCAAGACCTGACGAATTGTCTTGCCAATAATCTCACGCGCGGGCAAGCCGGTCAGTTTTTCGAACGCTTGATTCGCTTCGATAAAACGATAGTCAACCGGGTTGCCCTTGTCATCGCAGATGATCTCGTGCAACGCAAAGCCCTCCAGCATCTGCGTGAACAGCAAGCGAAAGCGGTCTTCGCTGGCGTGTAATTCTTTGTCCAAGCGTACTTTTTCAAGCGCATTGTTCCGAAACACCTCCACCGCTTTTGCCATCGCCCCGATTTCGTCTCGGCGATTCAAATCCCCTACCTTGACCGACAGATCGCCCGACGCCAATTGGCGCATGACCTGGGTGATGGAGCGAATGGGCTGAGAAATCAACCGAGTGCTCATCTGCGTGGTGACGACCAGCGCGCCCAAGGTAATCAAGAAGGCAAAAACGATGATTACGCTGGCAAGTGTCCGTGTGGATTGCTCCATCTCGCCGGCGAGGCGAACAACCTTCGCCTTTTGGTAATCCTGCAATTCCACCAACGTCTTGCGAAATTCGGCGAAGCTCACCCCCGATGAACGAACCAGGAGGACGCCAAACGATGGATTGTCGGCAACGGTGACCGCCGCTTGTTGCGCTTGCAACCGAAACGCATCCATGGGTGGTTTCATCCGCTCCAAAATGGCGCGTTCCGCCGAGTCCGGTTGCCAGTGGGTCAGCATCTCGCCGTGAGCGATATTGAGATCGCTGAGACCTTGCTGGAGCCGCATGTTGATCGGCTGGACTTCTGACTGGGGCAGTTTCATCGAGTGCAGGACATAGATTTGAAATACATCCGACTGCACTTGCTCGCTCAAGATGATAAAATCATCCACCGCCCTGATCTTGGTCAGCGCGATTTCATTGACAGCCCCCAGTGTCGCGTGTTGTTGAGTCATGCCATAGATTCCCAGCCACGCGACAATCGCTAATTCCCCGATGAAAATCGCGGGCGGAATCAAAACCTTGATGCGAATGGATAGATCCTGCAAAAATTGCATCGCGTCTCCTGATCGTCAGGACTTGCTCGGTTGTCATTTCGAGCCGTTCTTGCGACGCGAAGCGTCTCCAGCGAAAACCGGGACGCTTCGCGTCACTGCGTTCGAAATGACAAGCCAAAGTCCTTACCGTGAATCCCACTGCAGAGCGCAGAGAATATCTTGGTCGGACAACATGCCACACCATGCCGACATGGGATCGGCTTGCTGGGTCACCGGATGGGGCCACACGCCGGTCAAATGGACTAGCCCCCCATCCTTGCCCTGGGCGGCGTTCACTAAACGCTGGATCACGTTTTGCCCTTGCAGATCCAGAATACCGCCGAGTTCCATGCCGGGTTTGGTTTGTCCCGAGTTGTCCAGAAACACGGTGCCTTGCCGGGTAAAACCCAGGATGTGCAACCCCGATCCTTGGAGGTCCAAAAATCCTTGCTGTGGATCACGCAACAAAGCCAGTGTGTCGTACGAGCCGCGCTCCTGAATGAGCGTCATTGCCTGGACGCCAACGACCATGAGAGGCGGACTGGCACTTGCCACCGTGGGGATCGGCGCATACGCTTTGACGAGCGGCGTTTTCCAATAGACCTCGTCCAAAGGCGAATGCACTCCCCAAATGGAAAGCGGCGGATTGCCCAGCGCCGTGTTGTACACCGTGTAGATCGGCAACACGTTGATATAGACGATAGGCACATCCTCGGTCACGATCTGTTGAAACTCGGCGTACAATTGCTTGCGCTGGTTGGCATCCATTTCCCGTTCGGCTTGGGCAAGGAGTTCATCCACTCTGGGATTGCGATAGTTTTGCGTATTGGACCAGACCACGCCTTTGCGAATGTTATCGGACAGATACGTCCGGTGGACGCCGATGACCGGGTCGCCCCAGTTATAGACCGAATCCATCGTCATATCAAAATCCCAGGCGCCAATGCGCGCCGCCCAATCGGGAAAGGTCGCCGATTTGCGAACCTGCACCCGGATGCCGATCTTGGCAAGTTGCCGTTCGAGATAGAGCGCGATGTCCCGTTGTTGGGTGGGTATTACTGGAATGTAATCCAAGGTCAAGCCAAAGCGCGTGCCGTCCGGTTTCAGCGGATACCCCGCCGCGTCCAGCAGTTTGGTTGCCTTGTCCAGGTCAAGATCATACTTGTGAACGCCGGCGGCGAAGAATGGACTAGACGGCGCGATGGGGCTGATGGCGCGCTGTGTTTTTCCCTGGTGCAGATATTGGGTGATGAAATTGGGGTCAACGGCGTAGGCGATGGCTTGCCGCACGCGTTTGTCGTCTAGCGGTTTGTGTTGCAGATTAAAGGCAAGCCAGACCAGTGGACCTAACCCTTCAGCCCCGCGCGGGGTGACCGCCAGGTATGGCTTGCTACTCAACCGGTCCAGTCCCGCAAAATCGGCGAACAGGGGCAGCAGGTGCGCCTCCTGTCGCTCCATCGCAATCACTTGCGCGTTCGGATCATCCTCAAGCCGAATCACAATTCCATCCAGATAAGGACGGCTTGGAATAAAGAATCCTTCGTAGCGTTCCAACACGATAGATTCGCCAGGGACATATTTCACCAGTTTGAAGGGACCCGAACCCACCGGTGCCAGGTTGGCGGGATGGGTTAGAATGTCCCGCCCATCGCCGTAGATGTGCTTGGGCAGAATCGGCAACAACGCGGGCGACATTGCCAGCAGAATTGCCGGGTGGGGGCGCGATAGGCGAATCACTGCTGTGAGTGGATCGGGCGTGTCCACTTTATCCACCGGCGCAAACATCGTCTTGAATGGATGATATGTCTTGACCGTCATCACGGAAAAAGCCACGTCTTCCGAGGTGATGGGATGTCCATCGTGAAAGGTTGCCCCTTGCACCAAATGTAGCGTAACCGCCAAACCATCCTTTGAGACTTCCCAACTCTTCGCCAGGTACGGCTGCGGATTCCAATTCTCATCGTACCTCAGCGGGCTGGCAAAAATCTGTGCGGCGGGAAACGCCGTAGCCGAGCCAGAGATTAACGCGGGGTTGAAATGTCGGGGCGACCCCACGCCACTCAAAATGACGAGCGTGCCGCCGCGGCGCGGCTGAGACGTTGCGCCAATCGGGGTTGAACTAGCAGGCGCTGGCGTGGTGGGTGCAACTGGCACGCAACCCATTATGCCGACGCATAGAACCAAGCCCACCAGGACAAAATTCAAGCGCAATCTTTTCATTGTCAGTGCTCCTTTTGCTTGCTCATCCAGCGCGCGCAATTCATATGCAAGACCTTTGCTGAAATAAACCCGCCACTTTAATTCGCGCTATTGATTTTCCATCCCGCTGGGATGCTCTGCAATTTCTGCGCTGAGATAGCGCGGCGGATTGTCGGTGTGCGCCAGCAATTCGTTCACCTCGCGCTTGAGGTCGAGGATGCGGATCTCGCGTCCCAGGGTGGCTTGATGCCAACGGCGTAGTTCGTCCAGTTGTGCGTTGAGTTGCACCTCTGCCAGTCTGCGCTCAGTGATGTCGCGCGCCGATGACAGTGCGCCGGTGACGTTTCCACTTTCATCCTTGAGCACCCGGCGCCACCAGGCGAGTAATCGCTTTTGTCCATCCTTGCGCCTCTGCCAACTCTCTACGTAGATCGTGTTTTCACTGCCGGTGAAGAGTGGTTTTTCTGCACCATAAGTATCTTGTTCACCTTCAAAGTACAAAGCGGCTTCTCTGCCAATCACATCTGCGCCAAAGAACTCAATGCCCGGTTCATTCGCCCAGGCGTACACTTTGTTGTTGTCTACCTCCATGATGATGTCTGGAATGGCGGCGAGAATGGCTTCCTGGCGTGAGGAGAGGGCGCGCAACGTCCCCTCTGCGCGCTGGCGTTCAGCGACTTCTCTAAGCAGATCATCGCGGGAGACCAGAATCTTTTGGAGGTTCTCTGCCATTTGGACAAACGTCTCAGCTAATTGCCCGATCTCGTCCCCGCTTTTTACTTCGATGTGGGTATCCAGTTTGCCAGCGCCAATTTCGTGAGCGGCATTCACTAATTGCTCCACCGGCCGTGTGATCGTACGCGCGACCAAAAGGGAAATCACGGACGCCGCGCCAATCATCGCGAGCGCCACGCCGAGCAACATCACGGTGAGATCGCGCACCGGCGCGAACGCTTCGGCTTGATCCAGTTCGGTGATGAGGCACAACTGCGCGCCATCGAGCCAGCGATAAACAGAGAGGACTGGCTCGCCGCGATAATTATCCGCCGCAAGGGTTCCGTTCGTGCGGGTCAAACAACGTTTCACCGGTTCGGTATACACGCCGCGTTGAAGCACCGCCGGATCGCTGATAAAACGCGGTTGAGTTGCAAACAGATTCGCGGACGTCACGAGATAAAAATCATCGGTCGCGCGCAAACCGGTGCGACGATTGATGACCGCGTTCATCTCTCCCAAATTCAAGCGCGCCGCCAGCACACCCAGCAATTCGCCGTTCGCCGCGCGCACCGGCGCGGACGCGGTCATCGCCGCACCTTGCAACGTAAACGAATAGTAGATGTTTTGAATATACGGCGCGCGCCGACCTTCGATAAAGTACGGCAAGTCTTCGCGGAATTTTCCCTCTTCCGTGCGATTGGTGGAGAGGAGGATCTGGGCGTGCGCCGGTTCCAGGATGAACACTTCGGTAAATGCCTGATCGGGACCAATGCGCATCTGTAGTTCTTGCCGGATCTTGTCCTCCGCGAGCGCGTGCGCCGGTGAACCGGTAGGCGCGGTCAACAGCATTTGCAAATCCTCGCGCAAGCCGGGCGATTGCGCGAGCGCGACGGCGTCCGATTTGCGTTCGGTGATCCAGGCGTCGAGCGCGGCTTCTTTCTCAATTGCGGTGGCGCGCAATTCGGAAATGGTCGCGGCTTCTAACGCCGCGCGTCCGTAGATATAGAACAATGCGCTGATGCTCACGAGCAATAGCAACGCGAACAACCCAAACACCAAGGTGAGTTTTCGGGTGATACTGGATCGGATTTTCATTTGGCATAAATTTCCTTGATGAATTGCAAGGTGTAGACTTGCGTCACATCTACGGTTTGAGTCAGGACACCTTGCGCGCGCAGTGTTTTCTCCATTCCCGCCCACATCTCCGGCTTCATCCAGCCGATGGTGTCTTCGCCGGTGTTGACGAGCGGGATGCTCGCGATCATCTTGGTCGTTTCCAAAGCCGGGTCGAGGTTGGATTTGTACTTCAAGACCGTCGCTCCAATCAGCGTCGGATTTTCGACCGCGTAGGTCCAGCCCTTGAGCGTGGCACGCAGAAAGCGCGTGACCAAAACCGGATTCTTGGCGATCAAGTCATCCGTCGTCACGATCACGTCCGCATAGAAATGAATGCCATAGTCGTCGGGATAGATGATATTTAATTTGTAGCCGGCGCGTTGCGCCTCCACGACCAGACCGGTGACGAACGCGCTCCAGACCGGCACCTCGCCGGTAGCAAACAGCGTAACATCGGATGGCAAATTCACAAGTTGGTATTGATCCGGCTTGACGCCGATGCGTGCCATCATCGCGAGCAAAGTCTGCTCTGTCGTCGTAATGCTCCGAATCTTTTTGCCGACAAAATCTTGCGGACGTTTGATGCCGGAATCGGCAAGCGCGAAAAAAACAACTGGACTGCGGCGATAGATGGTGGCAATACTGCGCACCGGCTTACCGTCCGCGCGCGAGAGAATCAGATCCGCCGGCTGCGCGATGCCAAACTGCGCCGTGCCGTTCGCTACGGGCGCGATGAAATCCACTTGCGGTCCACCTTCAACAAATGAGACTTGAAGCCCTTCTGCCGCGAAATAGCCCTGCTGTTCTGCCGCATACAGTCCGGCGAATTCGGCTTGATGCAGGAATGACAGTTGCACCGTGACCGGCGTCGGCGCGCGCGTTGGCGTTGCCGCACACGCTGGGATGCTGACGATCAAACTGAAGATGAAAAACAAAGCAATCAATCTTGGCGCTTTCATTTGTATATCTCCTGCAAGAACTGCAACGTATACACCTGCGTCACGTCCACCGGCTTGGTCAATACCTTTTGCTCACGCAATGTTTTCTCCATCCCTGACCAAATCTCTGGTTTCATCCACCCGATGTGATCTTCGCCGGTGTTGATGAGCGGCAACCCCGCAGTCATTTGAGCGGTCTCGTGCGCGAGGTTTGCATTTGGATTGTATTTGGCAACCATTGGCGCGATCTGAACCGGATTCTCGACGGCGTACGTCCAACCCTTGAGTGTGGCACGCAAGAAACGTAGCACCAGGTCGGGGTTTGCGGCAATGTAATCGTCTTTGGCATAAAGCGTATCGGAGTAAAAGTGAATGCCGTAGTCATCCGGATAAATAATATTGACTTTATAGCCAGCCGACTGCGCGATGAGAACTTCGTTCGTTAAAAAAGCGTTCCAGACTTGAACCTGACCGGAATAAAACGGTCCTAGATCGGAACCCACATTAACTTCGGTATAAACACTGGATGAAATACCTGCCCTAGCCAGCATCGCATTCAGGATCAAACCCATCGTCGCGTTATATTGGATTGTCTTTCCAACGAAATCCTGCGGGCGGGTGATACCCGAATTGGCTAGGGTCATGAACACCGCGGGGTTGCGCCGGAAAATGACGGCGATAGCACGCAGCGATTCCCCCTGCGCTCGCGCGGCGATCATTACTTCCGGAGCGGTGAGCCCGAATTGGGCTGTGCCATCCAGTACCGCTTTCTTCAGATCCACTGTTGGCCCGCCTTCGATAAAGTTGACTTTTAACCCCTCGGCGGCATAATAGCCATTTTGGTCGGCGGCATAAAAACCCGCAAACTGCGCCTGGTGCAGATATTTGAGTTGCATGGTGATCGGCGTCAACGCCCGCGTTGGCGTCGCTGACGCGCAAGCGGAGACGCCAAGGAGTGCGCCGACGAGCAGGAAGAGTACCATCAGGAAATTGCGATTGGACATGTTCATTTTTCAACCTCCGACTGGTGTTTGCCTCGCATGCACTACTCGCCGAATACATGGCAGTAGTTCTGTAGTGAGAACATTCTTGAGAATGAGATCATCTGCTCCGTCGGCTAGCGCCACCTGCCGACAGTAATCATAGACGCCAGGGTCCTGCAATGTCATCGCAATGATGCCGACCTGCGGTAGCGCACTCCGCAAGTCGCGAATGAGCGCGGGGCGTTGTCCCTCGTGCAGGTCAAAATCGAGGAGAATGACCTGCTGGTGCAAAGCGTTGGCTTGAGCCAATGCCTCCGAGCTTCCCGTGGCTGTCCCGACAACAACAAATTCTCCGCCGTGGTTCTCTTGCAGAAAGCGCGTAAGAATTTTCAGAAAAGTTTCGTTGTCGTCCACCAACAGGACGCGCAACGGGTGTGCAGGCATAATCATCTCCGTAATCTCATTCTTTCGGCATGGCAAGCCGCATCCGTAGTTTATCGCCTTTGTGTGAGATGGGCTATACGTATCTCTACGGTATTTGGGCAACAGAAAACCCCGTATCCAAAATACGGGGCGGCGCAGGGGGGGGGTGCGACAGACTTCCGAAGTCTCGGAGACTTCGGAAGTCTGTGGGAATTATTCTTTCGCCAGGATTCCTCGCTGCAAAGCGTAACGAACCAGTTCGACTTGATTTTGGAGACCGAGTTTGCGCATGACACTGGCGCGGTGCATTTCCACCGTGCGGGGGCTGATGGACAGACGCGTGGCTATTTTAGCGTTCGTGTGACCTTCGGCGGCGAGTTGCAAGACCTCGCGCTCGCGCGGAGTGAGCGTGTTGTACGAATCAAGCGGCGCGCTCTTCGTCTTTTCGACGTAGGCGTCAATCAGATGCTCAGAAAGCGGCGGGCTGAGAAACCGCCGACCGGCGATGGCATCCCGAATCGCCTTCACCAGATCGGCGGTGGTGGACTTTTTGAGAACGTACGCGCTCGCGCCGGCGGTCAATGCTTCGAGGACGTAGCCCTCGTCGGCGTGCATCGAGAGGATCACGATGCGCGTCTGCGGCGAGCGCTGCCTGGCTTGCCGCGCGACTTCAAAACCGGCAAGCCCCGGCATCATCAGGTCGAGCACTAACACGTCCGGCTTGACGCGCTCGACCAGCCCAACCGCTTCGAGTCCATCTCCGGCTTCGCCGACAAGTTGGAAATCGGTCTCGGCTTCCAGCAGAGCGCGCAAGCCCTGTCGGACGATGGGGTGATCGTCGGCTAACACAATTCTCACTCTCGCCCCTCCTTCGTTTTCCGTTCAAGCGATCCGCTCAAAGGCACTTCCAGAACAACGTGCGTGCCAACGCCTGGGGTTGATTCTATCATCAAATTGCCGCCGAGCGCAACGGCGCGCTCACGCATTCCAGAGAGACCGCTAGAGATGGGTGCAACCAGTGCGGCTTGTACGTGAAACCCCTTGCCACGATCTTCGACCTGGACATGGAGCGTATCCTGAGTCGCCCAGAGACGCGCGATTGCTTCTTTCACGTCGGCGTGACGGGCAACATTCGTCAGCGCCTCCTGCACGATGCGGTACACCGCCGTCTCGATTTCAGACGCAAAGCGTCGGTCCAGCCCCGCATGTTCAAGGTGAACGCGGACGCCGGTTTGGTCGGCAAAGCGTTTCGCAAACCAGAGGAGCGCGGGCAACAAGCCCAGATCATCCAGCATCGTCGGGCGTAGATCGAGCGACATGCCTTGCACCTGCTCCAGCAGTTGCTCCACGAGCGATTGCGCATTGCTCAAACGAGAGCGCAGGGTATCTGCCGGCAAGTGACTATTGGTTTCCAACAACATTTTTAACCCGGTGAGAAGCTGACCGACTTCATCGTGGAGTTCACGCGCGATGTGGCGGCGTTCGGTTTCTTGAACCTCGACCAGGCGGCGGGAAAGGGCTTGCAGTTGATCGCGCGCGCGCTGCACCTCTTGGAACAATCTTTCCCGTTCTTCTTCCGCGCGCTTGCGCTCGGTGATGTCTTCAAAGATCACGCAGAAGCGATCCTTCCTATTCCAGGGACGATAGACAATGCAGTGATATAGCTTCCTCGTCGGATCGTGATACAGGTCGAACGTCTGGGAAATACCTGTGACAGCGACCTCGCCGTACCTCTTGACCCATTCCGGTTCGGTCTCGGGCCATACCTCATGGACTGTCTTGCTCTTTACCTCCTCGTTCTTAACCCCGGTGATACGCTCATAAGCGTCGTTGATGTAGACAAACCGATAGCTGATGAAATTGCCGCCATCATCGAAGACAGACTCGAAGATGACGAACGCGTTGATCATGCTCTTGAAGAGCCACTGCAGTTCCTCCGCGCTCTTCCGCTGTTCCTCCTCCGCCTGCTTGCGCTCAGTGATGTCGCGCACGATGGACACATACAAGTCGCCTTGGGCGCTTTCGATGCACGCGACGCTGACTTCGATGGGGATGCGCCGCCCACTGCGATGGAGATTCAGGCTTTCGAACGCGACATGCCCGTGACGCGCCAGTTCGTTTCTGACGACGTTGCCGGATTGTCCGCGCACTTCCGGCGCTTGCAGGTCCGAAACGCGCATCGTGAGCAGTTCCTCGCGGCTGTAGCCCGTCAGCTCGCCCATGCGCGGATTGACCTGGAGGATTTGGTCATCGGCGTTATCCACGTGGATGGCGTCATTGGCGCGCTCGAAGATGACGCGGAAGCGCGCCTCGCTCTCACGCAGCGCCTCCTCCGCCCGCTTGCGTTCGGTGATGTCGTGGCCGATGCCGATCAGGCCGATCACCTGGCCGGCGCGGTCGCGCAGCGGCACCTTGGAAGTCAATTGCCAGCCCTGGCTGCCATCCGGCAGGATGAAGCGCTCTTCGCGATTGAGCACGGGCTGGCCCGTCTGGATGACATGCTGGTCATCGGCGTCGAAGATTGCGGCCAGGTCAGGAGGAAAGACCTCGAAGTCGGTCTTGCCCAGCGCCTCCGCCGCCGAGGCGACGCCCATTTTGCGGATGTCAGCCGGATTGGCCAGGGTCTTACGGCCGGCGAGGTCCTTCACGTAAACCGAGTCGGGCAGGTTGTCCACCAGGGTGCGCAGCAGCGACCGCTCGGTAGTCATCGCTTCCTCCACCCGCTTGCGTTCGGTGATGTCCTGCGCCGCGCCAAAAATGCGGGTTACCTTTTGCCGCGCGTCGTCCCACACCGGGCGCGCATAATCGCGCAACCAGCGCGTCTCGCCGCCGCGCGTCACGAAACGCATTTCCGTCACGTCCGCCTTTCCTGCCGCCACGCGCTGGAAATGCTCAGTCGCAATTGGCAAATCTTCCGGCAGGACGATGCTGAAAAGTCCGCCGCGCGCTTGATTTTCCTCTAACGAGTAACCAAACATGGAGGTGAATGATTCGGTCAGCCATTCGCCCCGCGGGGTTCCGTCCGGCCGGATGCGGAGCTCGTACGCGTAATCCGAGATAAGTTCGGTCAACAGGCGAAAACGCGTCTCGGATTCGCGCAACGCCTCCTCCGCGCGCTTGCGCTCGGCGATCTCGGTCTGCGCTTCCTCATACAAACGGGTATTCTCCACAGCAATGGCTGCATGGCTGGCCGCACCCTCACCATAGGCAAGGATCGTGCCGGTGTAATCGTGTGGGGTGTTGTAGCTCACCACGCAGCGGACCTCTCCGCGGGCCGGGTCGCAGAGGTACATCCCACCACTGCGCGCGCCCAGCAACTGCGCCGCCCGCTCGACGATCGTATGGAGCAGGGTAGGTAAATCGTGCTGAGCGGCGATATCGAGCACCGTTGCCTGCAGCGCTGCGAGCTCTTCGACCCGGCCGCGCAGCGCATCTTCCGTCTGTTTACGCGCGTCGATGTCGCGCAGCAAACCGATGGCGCCCTGTGTATCGGTCTCGATCCCGACCGCGATGTCGGCAGCCTCGAAGGCGCGACGGATGGCCTCGGCGGCCGCCGGCTCGTCGTCTCCGATGATGATCCGCAGATGGGTGGCGTCCATGGCAACCTCCTAAAAGTGGTAACTGCTGGGTCTGCCTGGAATTCAGACAGGATTCACAGGATTGACAGGATATTCGAACTCTCGTGGCGGTAGTTTTGCACACCGCAGAGCAAGAATCCTGTACATCCTGTTCATCCTGTCCAAATCGGCCTGCAGGGTGAGCAGTTACTAAAAGTGGTCAATCGGGTGTGGGTGGTGCAGGGTCTTACGCGTCCAGCACAGCCCGCACCCTGGCAGCCACGTCGGCCACGGCAAAGGGCTTCTGCAGCCAGGGCACGCCGGCCTGCGCCAACTCCTCGTAGCCGCCCTCGGCCAGCGCGTGGCCGGTCATGAAGAGCAGCTTGACCGCCGGGTGCGCGGCGCGCAGCCGGCGGTAGAGTTCCAGCCCGCCCATCTCCGGCATCACCATGTCGCTGAGCACCAGGGCCACGCCGTGCCCTGGCTCAGCCAGCGCGGCTAACGCCTCGTGACCGGTCCCGGCCGACACAACCCGATAGCCCAGCCCCTCCAGCGCCTCGCCCACCGCTGCGCGTGCGGCCGCGTTGTCCTCCACCAGCAGGATCGTTTCGCTGCCGGTCGGGAGGTCCATGGCGGACGCGGGAGCCGGTGCGGCCGCCGGTTCAGCGCAGAGCGGCAGATAGAGCGTAAGGGTTGTGCCCACGCCCATCTGGCTGGTGACGTCAATGGCGCCCTCGTGCTGCTTGATGATACCGTAGACCTGCGCCAGGCCGAGGCCGGTGCCCTGGCCGGGGGCTTTGGTCGAAAAGAACGGCTCGAAGACCCGCGCCAGGTGCTCCGGCGAAATCCCCGTCCCCGTGTCGGCCACGTCCACACGCACCCACGGCCCCGGCCCCAAGTCGGGCAGCGGGGCTGGCTGGCCGGGCGCCAGCGTCAGGGTCGAAAGGGTGAAAGTCAGGCGGCCGCCCTGCGGCATGGCATCGCGGGCGTTGAGCGCCAGGTTCATCAGCGCCTGCTGCAGCCGGGTGGGGTCGGCCTGAACGATGTACTCGTTGCGGTCGTAGCGGATGCTGAGCTTGATGTGTTCCGGCAGGGTGCGTGCGAGCAGATTGACGAGTTCCTTGGCCTGCGAGAGCAGGTCGTGGGCATTGCGTTCCATGGGCGCGCGCCGGCTGAAGTCGAGGATCTGACGAATGAGGTTGGCAGCGTGATCGGCCTGTTGTCGAATAGTGGCGGCGTAGCGCTGGTGGCGCGGGGCCAGTTCGGGCGCCTTCTCGAGCAGCCCGGCGTAGAGCATGATGGCGCCCATGATATTGTTGAAGTCATGGGCGATGCCGGCGGCCAGTTGGCCGACGGTGGCCAGGCGCTCCTGCATCTGGCGATAGCGCTGTTGGTCGCGCAGCTCCGTAATGTCATTGGTGATGAACAGCCAGCTTTCGGGCGCCGCGGCGCTGCTGATGGGCTGAGCCGTCAGCGCGATGGTGCGAGTGCCGACGTGCAGTTCATGCCATTGGCCCGATGGGGGTGGCGCCATCAGTTCGGCGAGCGGCCGGCCGCCCAGGGCGGTGACGCGGGCGCTGATCTCAGCGCCGGTCAGCACGGCCAGATCACGCCGCGCCGCCGGATTGGTCAACAGTACCTGGCCCGCAGCATCGAGCAGCAGCATCCCGTCTGGCACGCTTTCGACGATCTGCGTGATTTGCTTGGCCTGCGCCTGCACCTGCGCCAGCAGTCGCTCGCGTTCGGCCTCCGCCCGCTTACGTTCGGCGATGTCGCGTTCCAGTGCGCGGTTCGCCTCTTCGAGCTGCACCATCTTGGCTTCGAGCTTGCGGATCAGGGCATGATTGTACTGCTGATAAAAAGGTTCATCGGTCGGGCGCGGCTCCTCGTCCGGGGCCAGCCGCTGCGCGGCGTGATTTGCCAACACTTGGCGCACCGCCTCAACGAAGGCATCCGGCTCGGCCGGCTTGACGATGAAACGCGCCGCGCCCAGGCTCAGGGCAAACGCCTCGTCCTGCGCATCGGTGTAAGTGGCGGTGTAGAAGACCAACGGCACACGGCGCAGATGCTCATCGGCCATCCACGCGCGGCACAGGCTGAAACCATCCATGCCGGGCATCAGGATGTCGGTGATGATCAGGTCCGGCGCCTCGCGGCGCGCCATCTCCAGCGCCTCGATTCCGTTGCGGGCTGACTGCACCTCGTAGCCATACGTCCCCAGCAGCACCTGCAGCAGGTAGAGATTCTGTTCCTGGTCATCCACGATCAAGACTTGGGTCATCGTTCACCTCCATCGGGTACCCATTCATCACCGGCGCCGGTAGGGGCATGATCTGCACTGGTCAGACACATGGGTAGGGATCGTTATTCAACGCAAAGGCGCAAGGGCGCAAGGGCGCGAAGGGCGCATAGAAGACGGATACAAGGCCGGCCAAGTCACAGATGGCTGGCTTTGTCGCTCGTTCGGGGCCATTATAGCGTGCCAGGGGCTACAACGCAAAGGACGGCCAATGCGGGGAGGACTTGGCAGGTCGCAGCGGCTCAGGTATAATGGCATTGACAATTGGTAATACCACATGACAACACAAACAGCAGACCACCCGCACAATGACGAAGCGCACCGTTCGTTCGGGCGCTCTGTGCTGGCGCTGGAGGCGCGTATGACCACGTGTGAACCTGCCTTTCGGGCGTTACGGCGTGAAAAATTAAGCGAACAGATCAGCCGGCAGCTCCTGTCGGCCATTACGCAGGGCTACTACGCAGAGGGCAACCGGCTCCCTCCGGAACGCGACCTGGCCGACATGTTCCAGACCAGTCGCGTGGCGGTGCGCGAAGCCTTGATGACCCTGGCCGCGAAGGGTATTCTGAACGTGGAGCATGGCCGAGGCTCCACCGTGAACCCGCGCATGCATTGGAATGTGCTGGACGCTGGTCTGTTCATGCTGCAGAACGGCGAACTGGCCTTCGAGCAGTTGAACGAAGTGCGGACCATCCTGGAACCGGAAATGGCTGCACTGGCCGCAGAACGGGCGACCCCGGCAGGCCTAACGGCCATGGCCGCACTCATCGCCCAACCTCATGCAGAAAATGTCGAGGAGCATGTGGAGTTCGACACCAGTTTTCATCTTGAAATCGCGAAGGCGAGCCAAAATACGGTCCTCCTGATCCTGATGTCGTCCATTACGGATTTGTTACGCGAGAGCCGCCGGCGCACCTTTCAGGTGGCGGGCGAGTTAGAGCGGGCCTGGGAGTGCCATCGTCAGGTCTATGACGCGATTGCCGCGCATGATCCTGTTGCCGCACGCCAGGCGATGGCCGATCACATGGTCCAGGTGCGCGAGGCCACGGCTCGCTACCAGGCCGCCGAATGAATTCGGGGCTACGGGGCGTTCCGCCGCAAGGTCGGCCTGCGCCGACCGGAATGGTTGCAGTTTGAGGATAACGCTAAATGCATAACGAGACCACGATTTTCCGTTCCTCATCAGCGTCCTTGTCCGTGCCCGGCCAGTCAGGCAGCGCACCGCTGGCGAGCCGCCGAATGAATTCGGGGCTACGGGGCGTTCCGCCGCAAGGTCGGCCTGCGCCGACCGGAATGGTTACAGTTTGAGGATAACGCTAAATGCATAACGAGACCACGATTTTCCGTTCCTCATCAGCGTCCTTGTCCGTGCCCGGCCAGTCAGGCAGCGCACCGCTGGCGAGTGAACTGCTGCTTGCCATGTACCGCAGCCGCCGAATGAATTCGGGGCTACGGGGCGTTCCGCCGCAAGGTCGGCCTGCGCCGACCGGAATGGTTGCAGTTTGAGGATAACGCTAAATGCATGACGAGACCACGATTTTCCGTTCCTCATCAGCGTCCTTGTCCGTGCCCGGCCAGTCAGGCAGCGCACCGCTGGCGAGTGAACTGCTGCTTGCATGGGGTGGATACCTTTACGCCCATCATCACGCCGCCGCAAGCTGCCATTCTGGGCATCGGCCGTCTGTTACGCAAGCCGGTGGTGGTTGCTGACGACCGCATCGAGGCGCGGACCCGGCTGAGCCTCAGTTTGACCTTCGATCATCGCCTGGTTGATGGTGCGCCGGCCGCGCGTTTCCTGGCACGGGTCACGCAGTTGATCGAGTTACCCTACCTAACGAGGCGATGCTGGAACTGGAAGAAGTGTTTCACCTCGACTAAGGACAGGAGGCAGCCATGCCAGAATCACAGAGCGGGTACGCCGCCCTCGCCGATACGCTTGCCGGCCGCGGCCTTGATCTGGCCCGCGTGAAAACCGCACTCAAACAGCAGCACATCGAAACCCCGTCCTGGGGCTACGGCGACAGCGGCACACGGTTCAAGGTCTTTGCCCAGCCCGGCGCCGCGCGCACCGTCGAAGAAAAAATCGCCGATGCGGCTTACATGAACCGACTAACCGGCATCGCGCCCAGCGTCGCCTTGCACATCCCGTGGGATACGGCCGCTGACTGGGCGGCCCTGAGGCAGTTTGCCGGCGAACTCGGCATCAGGCTAGGGGCCATCAACCCCAATCTCTTCCAGGACGATGTCTACATGCTCGGCAGCGTCTGCCATCCTTCAGCGGCCGTGCGCCAGCGCGCCAGAGATCACATGATCGAGTGCTGCGCCATCATGCAGGCAACCGGCAGCGACATCCTGTCGGTGTGGCTGGCCGATGGCACGAACTACGCCGGGCAGGATAGCATCCGCGCACGCAAACACCGGCTGCAAGAGACGCTGGCCGAGGTCTATCCACACCTGCCGCCTGGCAGCCGCATGTTGCTTGAATACAAATTCTTAGAGCCGGCCTTCTACCATACCGACCTGGCCGATTGGGGCATGGCGTACGCTCTGCCAAAAGCTTGGACCGCAGGCTGGAAGTTCTGGTGGACACGGGGCATCATGCGCAGGGCACCAACGTGGCGCACATCGTGGCGCTGCTGCTGGACGAGGGCCGCTTGGGAGGCTTCCATTTCAACGCGCGGCAGTACGGGGACGATGATCTGATCGTGGGCAGCACCAACCCGTGGGAACTGTTCGTCATTTTCAGCGAACTGGTCAGCGCGGGCGAAGGGGCAGCCAATGTGGCCTACATGATTGACCAGAGCCACAACATCGAGCCGAAGCTGGAAGCCATGCTCCTCAGCATCCTCAACTGCCAGACGGCCCTGGCCAAAGCCCTGATCGTGGATTATGCCGCCCTGCGCGCCAGGCAAGAGGCCGGCGACGTCCTCGGCAGTCATCTGATCCTGGCGGACGCGTTCCAGACCGATGTGCGTCCCCTCCTGCGGCAAGTGCGGGCCGAAATGAATGTGCCGCTCGATCCGCTGGCCGCGCTCAAAGCCGACAGCTACGTGCAAACGGTGGCCGCGGCCCGCGGCGCGGCGCACGCAGCCAGCAGCGGCTACCCCGGCGCCTGACTCAGGCAACGGCCTGCAGGACACGCAAGGCCCGCAGGGTGGGTGCATTGGGCGCGAAGGCGTTTGGAGCACGAAGACGCGAAGTGGCACGAAGGGCGCGAAGCACGAAGGGCGCGAAGCACGAAGGGCGCGAAGCACGAAGGGCGCGAAGGGACGCGCCGCGGCGAGTAGGTTTCTCATGTTTGGGCTCCATTGGTATGCAGGGCCATTATCGCGCCGCGTCACAGGCGCGTCAAGCGAAAATTGGCTCAGCAGACGAAAGGGCATTTCTCAATTTCCTCGTTCGTGGAGTAAACTATCCCTGTCTGCCGACGCGACGCGTATCTCATCGCGAGCGTTTGGAGCGCGGGCGTTTGGATCACGAAGGCGATCACGAAGGGCTCGCACGTTTGGATCACGAAGGCGCGAAGTGGCACGAAGGGCGCGAAGAGACGCGCCGCGGCGAGGGCCTTCGCGCTTCGTGTCCTTCGCGAACCTTCGTGGCTTCGCGCTCCAAACGCCTTCGCGCTCCAAACATCCGTAGCATGTGAGTGATCGCGCCCTATTTCGAGGCCTTGCCGGTGCTCTGTTCGACCCTGAACTCGACGATCCGGCGAATCAGGTCCTTGGGCAATGGCTGCCAAGGGGAACTGCGCCCTTCCCCCCCCCCCCCCCCCCCCCTCCCCCCCCCCCCCCCCCCCCCCCCCCCCCCCCCCCCCCCCCCCCCCCCCCCCCCCCCCCCCCCCCCCCCCCCCGGGGCGCTTTCCCCCCCCCCCCCCCCCCGCGGGGGCCCCCCCCCCCCCCCCCCCCCCCCCCCCCCTCCCCCGCCCCCCCCCGCGCCCCCCCCCCCCCCCCCCGCCCCCCCCCCCCCCCCCGCCCCCCCCCCCCCCCCCCCCGCCGCCCCCCCCCCCCCCCCCCCCCCCCCCCCCCCCCCCCCCCCCCCCCCCCCCCCCCCCCCCCCCCCCCCCCCCCCCCCCCCCCCCCCCCCCCCCCCCCCCCCCCCCGCCCCCCCCCCTTCCGGGGGGGCCCCCCCCCCGAGTGGGGGCCGGGCCCCCCCCCCCCGGGCGCCCCCCCCTGGTGTATCCCAGCAGCCAGGGGAGGGGATCGGCGAGGCGTTGCGTTTGCCATGACATAGGTCACTCCTTGTTAGCGTAGCGTTTCTCTCTCGCCTACCAAATGCCCGGCAACAGGCGATAACGCACCTGGCGCGCATAGCCGGCATAGCCGATCAACTCCACCTGCAAGGTGCGGTCTTCGAGTGCCGTGCGGAGGATGAGCAGGAGGACGCTCAAGCCGCTGATGATCAAAGCAGGCCAGGAAGCGAGCAAAACCGGCACAGCCAGTTCAAATAGAATTGCGCCGATGTAGGCCGGATGCCGCACGTAGCGGTACGGGCCGCCACGGACGACCGTGTGGCCGCGCTCAGACTGAATGCGCACAATCTGCGAGAAGAACGCGTTGGAAGCCGTCGCCCAGACCACCAGGGCATAACCCAGCACACACAGGGCCAACGCAGCAAGCTGCGCCACCGCAGGCAAGCCGCCTGTCCAGTCATAACGCTGATCCAGTCCGGCGATGATGTAGCGCGCTAACTGGATCAGGCCCAGAAGGCTCATGATGGCGGTGTCCCACGGCTTGGCCCCCTTACGCGGCCCCAGGCGCTCAGCCAGCAGGCCTGGGTTGAGGCGGATGAGGGTGATGGCCATCGCCGCGATCCAGGCGGCCATGACCGCGAGCGCGGCCCAGCCCGGCCACCAGTCCAGCCGCCCGGCGGGCCAGAACAGTGCTACGCCCATGCCAAGGAGACCAAGGGTCTCGCGAATGGCATATCGTACCATGAGCTTGGTGTTCATGTCCTTTCACCTCCCAGATCACTATTCAGAGGTTCTCAAGAACGCCCACCACCTGCAACCACGGCGGTTCGGGAGACGGATTGTTCTCGATCCGCATGCCCAGCTTTCTCATCACCCCTATCGAAGCGACATTGTCATCCATCGTCGTCGCGATCACACGCCGGAGCCGCAAATGCCGGAACGCATAATGGATCAGCGCTTGCGCGGCCTCCGTTGCGTAGCCGTGGCGCTGATGTGCTGGGGAAATCGCATAGAATAGGCCAAACTCCGTTGAGTAAAGGCCGGCGCCTCCCAAAAGGTCGCCAGGGGCGAAGCCAGGCAACTGTTCAAAGGGGGCCAGGCAGGGCACAAAACCACAAGCGCCGATCAGTTGCCCTGTTGACTTGAGGACCACCGCGCGATCACCGTACGGCGGCTGGTGGAGCTGCGCGAGTTGCGCGTCATTCAGCACCGCCCACTGCAACCACTGGGCGCGTTCGGTCAGGGTCTCCATCTTGTCGGTACGGAGGTCCGTGTCGCTCAACTCAACATCGAGGAGTTGATAAACGTCCTGCAAGTCTTCGAGCACAAAAGGCCGAACCAGGAGGCGTGCGGTTTCGAGAACGGGCATTTGGGTCATGGCGCTAATTTGTTATCCTCCAAATCAGTTCCAAGTGCACAGATGGCATCACAGGGTCATTATCGCGCCGCGTTACAGGCGCGTCAAGCGGAAATTGGCTCAGCAGGCGTAAGGACATTTCGCGTTTCCCCCGTTCGTGGTGTAAACTACCCCCGTCTACCGACGCGACCCGTGTCCACACCGAAAGGAGTTGCCATGCTGACCCTACGCCGCATCTGGAACGACCTCCGCAAGGGCGAAAACGTTGACCTCTACCTGACCATCGCGGCCGCGGTCGCGTTCGTGGTGTTGAACCTGGTGGGTGTGGCCCCCACGACCTTGCTCGCGCCCTTGACGCTGGCCGTGCTGGCGCTGCTCGCGATCACGAGCCTGGGCAACCGCCACCGCATGGACGAGCTGCTGCAGCAGCGGGAGCGATCGCTCGACGACTTCTTCCGCGAGGAGTTTCCGCCCAGCTACAAGTCCGATCTCGAAACTGCTGAAGAGCTGTGGCTGGTGGGCGTCAGTCTGCACCGCACCGTGACCAGCAACTACCCGCTGCTCGAACGCAAGCTCCAGCGCGGGCACCGGCTCCGGGTCCTGCTGGTGCACCCGGACGGCGCGGGGCTGGAGATGGCCGTGGCGCGCGGCTACACCCGCCGCGACGTGGAGAAGAAGCGCCAGGAGATCCTCTACGTGCTGGACTTGCTGTGCGACCTGCGCCAGGCCGCGCCCGGCCGCGTCGAGGTGCGCACCATCCAACACCCGCTGGCCTACGGCGCGCTGGCCGCCAACCCCGACACCGGCGCCGGCGTGCTGTACCTGGAGCATTACTGCTTCCGCGTAACCACCGAGTCCATGCCGCGCTATCTCTTGCGCGTGCAGGACGGCCGCTGGTATGACTTCTTCAAGACCGAAATCAAGGCACTGTGGGCGGCCGGCGCGGACTGGTCGTGCCAGGAGGGAACGCCATGACACCGCAAGCCGATGTATTGCTCGTGACTGTCACCAAAGTCGAGGCTCAAGCCGTCTTCAGGGTGTTTCTCACAGCAACTGGCCAGAAGGCGCGGCCCGAGACGATTAACGGCCGAGTCTATCATGACCTGGGTATCGTGAACGACGTTCGCGTGTTCATGGTGCAATCCCAGAAGGGGACGAGCGGCCCAGGAGGTTCCCAAGAGACCATTGGAAAGGGTATCGAAGCCCTTTCGCCTTCAGCGGTGATCATGGTCGGTATCGCCTTCGGGGTCAACGAAAAGAAGCAGACCATCGGCGATGTTCTAGTTTCTGAACAACTCATGCTGTACGACTTGCAACGCGTTGGCGTGGACAAGGAGGGTCGGATCGATATCATCCCGCGCGGCGACCGGCCGCACGCCTCCACCGATTTGTACAACCTGCTTCAGAGCGCTGACCTCTACCAGGTAGATGAAGAAGATGAAGAAGACGAACCCTCCAAGGGGCTCAAGGTGCGCTTTGGATTGGTTCTTTCGGGCGACAAGCTGGTAGATAACGTTGACTTTCGAGACCAGCTCATCAAGTTCGAGCGAGAAGCCATCGGCGGCGAGATGGAGGGCGCGGGATTGTACGTAGCTTGCCAGGACCGCAAGGTGGATTGGATCCTCGTCAAGGCCATCTGCGACTGGGCGGACGGCAACAAGGGCATGGACAAGGACGCACGGCAGACGACCGCCGCGCGCAACGCCGCCCAGTTCGTGCTGCACACGCTGCAAACGGTGGGGTTGAAGTTGGAACGACGTGCGGCGCTCGCATCCCCGCCGCCTGTCCCACCCTCGCCGCCGCCTCCCATCCGTTCCACCCTACCCTCGCAGCCCTACTTCTTCGGCCGCGCCGCGGAGCTGCAGAGCATTGCCGAGGCGATTTCGCCCGAGGCGCGCACCTGGGGCGCGCTGATTGACGGCCCCGGCGGCATCGGCAAGACCGCGCTGGCCGTGCGCGCCGGCCACCTGGCCCCCGCACAAGATTTCGCGGCCAAGATCTTCCTCTCGGCCAAGGTACGCGAGCTGACCCCCGCGGGCGAGCAGCCGCTGGCCGACTTCATGCTGCCCAACTACATGGCGCTGCTGGCCGAGCTGGCCCGCGAGCTGGGCGAGGCCGACATCGCCAGGAGCGATCCGGCCGAGCGCGCCAACACGGTGCGCCGCGCGCTGGCGGGCCAGCGCGCGCTGATCGTGATTGACAACCTGGAGACGCTGAACGAAACCGAGCGCATGCGGGTCTTCCAATTCCTGGCCCGCCTGCCGGAGGGCAACAAAGCCATCGTCACCAGCCGGCGGCGCAGCGACGTGGACGCGCGCGCCATCCGGCTGGACCGCCTGGCGCTGGCTGACGCGCTCTCGCTGCTGGACGAGTTGGCGAAGCGCAACCGGCACCTGGCGCGTGCGACCGCGGCCGAGCGGCAGGCGCTTTACGAGCTGACCCACGGCAACCCGCTGCTGATCCAGTGGACGGCCGGGCAGTTGGGCCGGGGGCAGTGCCGCACCGTGGCCGATGCTTGCGATTTCCTACGCGCCGCGCCGCCGGGCAACGATCCGCTGGAATACATCTTCGGCGACCTGGTGGAGAGCTTCAGCGAGAGCGAGACCAAAGTCCTCGCCGCGCTAACGCACTTCACCCAGCCGGCCAAAGTTGAATGGATAGCCGACCTGGCCGGGTTGGTCGAGCCGGCCGCGTTGACCGCGCTCGAAGACCTGGCCGACCGCGCCCTGGTGGTCGCCAGCCCCGACAGCGCGGCCTTCCTGCTGCCCCCGTTGGCCGCCCTCTTCCTGCGCCGGCGCCGGCCCGAGGCCGTGGCCGCGACCGCCGGCCGGCTGACCGACCGGGCCTACGCGCTGGCCCTGGAGAACGGCTACCAGGAGTACGAGCGCTTCCCCAGCCTGGAGGCCGAGTGGCCCACGGTCGCCGCGGCCCTGCCGCTCTTCCTGGCCGGCCCCAATGACCGTCTGCAGACGCTGTGCTACGCACTCGCGGCCTTCCTGAACTTCTCCGGCCGCTGGGACGAGCGGCTGGCCCTGTTCGAGCAGGCGGACGCCAGGGCGGTCGCGGTCCAGGATTGGTGGAATGCGGGCTGGCGCGCCTATGGGGCTGGATACACGTGCCGTCTGCGCGGGCAGGCCGCGGAGGTGCTGCGCTGGGCCGCCCGCGCCACGGCGCACTGGGAGGCTGCCCGCGCCGGCGCGCGCACACGCGCCGTCGCCATCCAACTGCGCGGCCTCGGTCACCGGTTGGCTAAGGACTACGCCGCGGCCATTGTCGCGTACCAGGAAAAGCTGGAGTTAGACCGCGCGCTCAACGCGGAGAGCGTGGACGTGGCGATCGGCCTCAACGACCTCGCCGGAGCCGAGCACCTTGCGGGCGACTACGCGGCGGCCGAGCGCGACTATGGCGAAGCGCTGCGCATCGCGCGCAAGATCAACTACCGTGAAGGGATCGCCGAGAATACCGGCAACCTGGCCGAGCTGGCGCTCGACCGGGAGCAGTGGCCCGAGGCCGAGCGGCTGGCCCGCGAGGCGCTGGCGCTGACCGAGAAGCTCGGGCGGGCGGAATTGGTGGGGTCGGACTGCTATGTGTTTGCCAAGGCGCTGCTCCGCCAGGGCCATCCCGCGGAGGGGCTGCCCTTCGCCCGCCGCGCCGTGGAGATCAGGACGAAGCTGCGCTACCCGGATCTGGACGAGGCGCGGCAGGTGCTGGCGGAGTGCGAGGCGGTGGTGAGCGTGGGCGGGGATCACGGGCGTTTGGAGCACGGGCGTTTGGAGCACGAAGGCGCGAAGTAACACGAAGGGCGCGAAGCACGAAGAACACGAAGGGACGCGCCGCGGCGAGCGTCTTCGCGGCCTTCGCGCTTCGTGTTCTTCGCGAACCTTCGTGGCTTCGTGATCCAAACGCTATCGTGACTTCGTGCTCCAAACGCCTTCGCGACTTCGCGCTCCAAACCCTATCGTGACTTCGCAATCCAATCTTTCGGAGGTGATCTATGGGCTACCAATTCGAACCTTTGTCCTACAAAGTTTTCGGCGCGTGCATCGCTGTCCAGCGACAGCTCGGTCCCCACTGCATGGAAGTGGACTACCAGCGTGCCCTGGAGATCGAATTGCGCAAACTGGGGCTGGAATACATGCGCGAGGCCGAAATCCCGATCTCCTATGACGGCATCGAAGTGACGCGGCGGCGCGTGGATTTTGTGATCTGGGACGACACCCATACCGTGATCTTGGAGACCAAGGCGGCGAAGGCGATGCGTCCTGAAGATGTCGAGCAGTGCCAGCTTTATTTGCGCAAGGGCAACTTCCGCGTGTGCCTGTTGGCGAACTTCGGCCAGGTGCCGTTGGGCAAGGATCGCTTTGTGTGGACGCCGACCGGCCCCGCGTTGCATGGGCCGCATCCGTAGGGGGGTGGCGTTTGGATCGCGAAGGCGCGAACGTTTGGATCACGAAGGCGCGAAGTGGCACGAAGGACGCGAAGCACGAAGAGCGCGGCGAATGCCTTCGCGCTTCGTGCCCTTCGCGAACCTTCGTGGCTTCGTGATCCAAACGCCTTCGCGCTTCCTTCGCGAACCTTCGTGACTTCGTGATCCAAACGCCTTCGCGCTTCGTGTCCTTCGCGAACCTTCGTGACTTCGTGATCCAAACGCCTTCGTGATCCAAACACCTTGGATAATACATTGTGGAGGTTTCTCTCATGTCACTTGCAGAAAATATCTCACTGAAAGCGTTCTGGGACATCGTAGAACAGCGGCTGGCGGCCTGCGCGGCCGACGAGCTGCGCGCCATCCTCCGAGCCATGGCCCAGGGGACGCCGCCGGCCGGACGACATGCCTTTCTGGCGCAGCTCGAACCGGTCGGGGAGGTGATCGCCCTCCAGCAGGAAATCGAGCAAGATGCGTTGCTCTCCGATATTGATGATCTCCTCAGCGATCTCCAGGCTACCATCGAAAAAGGGGGAGGCGCCTGGAACGAGCGAGACGACTGGAACGAGACCGATGACGAGGACAGCCTGGGGCCCTACGCGGAATTCGTGGCGCCGCTGGTCACTTTGTTCGACCGGGCCGCGGCTGCGTTCGACACCGGCAATCTGCCGCTGGCGCGCGACGCGTATGAGGCGCTTTCCGAGGCGTTCAACTCCGAAGACGATTATGGCCGCGGCATCAGTGCACCCGACTTGATCGGTGTGGATATGCGCGAGGCCAGCGCCCGGCATCTGCGCGCGATCTACGAGACTGAACCGCTTGCGAACCGGCCGCAGGCCCTCAGCGCGCTGATGCGGCGCGTGAACTCCTCGCTGTATCTGCCGCGCCCCACGCTGGCAGGCCTGCTCCAGATCTCACCGCGTCCACTGCCCGACCAGGAGCAGTTCCTGGCCGACTGGATCACATTCCTGCGCACGCAGAGCGACAGTGATGCGGACGCCTGGTTGCGGGAGGCGGTGCGCCTGGCGCATGGCACGCCGGGACTTGAGACATTGGCACGCGCTGAGGGGGTGAGCCGCCCCCGCGCGTACCTGGACTGGTTTGCCGCGCTGGCGGGCGAGGGGAAGGACCGCGAGCTTCTCGTCGCCGCCCAGGAGGCCCTGACCCTGCTGCCGAATGGCCTCCCCATCCGGGCGGCCGTGGCCGATCACCTGTGCGCGGCTGCGGCCCGCTTGGGCGAGACTCAGATCGTCCGCGACGGACGCTGGGCAGCGTTTCTCATCAAGCCGACCCTCCCGCGCCTGCTCGATCTGTGGGAGGCTGCGCCGGCCGGCCCGGAACAAAGCACCGAGATGCGTCGGGCCTTGCCCCACGCGCAAGATCGCCTGGCGCATCCGCCCGCCAACCAGGATGTTGCCTTTGCTGGCGGTGACGATTTGGAGCGGCCGGTTTGGGTGAACCCGATCACCCTCGCGCACGCCGCGCTGTTGGCCGAGGATTTCGGCGCCGCGCAACGGCTGGCCGATAGTCTACAGGTGCTGGGGTGGAGCAGCAGTAATCCGCAGGGGGCGGTCGTGCCGTGCCTCCTGGCGCTGCTCACAGGCAAGCTGCCCGACGCGCTGCCCCCGAACCTGGCGAAACTCTGGCAGGAAGGGCTGCAACAGTCCTACCTCGCCACATCAACGGTCTTCGGAACGCAGGGAGACCCGCTGCCCAAACGCCTTGAGCGTGCCTACACGCAATCGTTTGCCGATGTTTCGTTGGCGTATAACCAACAAGCAACGCTGCTGGCCTGGTGCCTGGAAGTGGCGCAGAAGCGGACGCAAGCGATCGTCGGCGGCCAGCATCGCAAGAGCTACGACAAAGCGGCCATCCTGACGGTCGCGTGTGCGGAAGTGCTGCAGCTGCGCGGAGACAGGGCGGCCGCCAGCGGACTGGTGAACGAAACCCGCACCCGCTTCCCCCGGCACCGCGCTTTCCTGACCGAGCTGACCACCGCAGTTCAAGCCATGGAGCGCAGTCTGCGGTGAAGGAGGCGCGCGGGCGCACGGTTTGCCTCTGCCTGTGTCGTGTGCTAAACTTTTCGCGCAACAGTTGGTTTGGTAACGCAAAGACCAGGAGCCTGCCGGCTTCCCACCACCCCAAAACGGAACTAAAAACCCATGCCCACCCTCAACTGGATCGGCAAAGACGCGGTGGTCAACCACCACCTGCAAGTCCCCTTCCACCTGCTGGCTGACGTGCCTGAGCTAGCCTGCGGCGCCCCGGGCAGCGGCAACCTGATCGTGGAGGGCGACAACCTGGTCGCGCTCAAGGCGCTGCTGCCCACCTACGCGGGCCAGGTGAAGTGCATCTACATTGACCCGCCGTACAACACCGGCAACGAGGGTTGGGTCTACAACGACAACGTCAATAGCCCGCTGATCCGCGCGTGGCTGGGCAAGGTGGTGGGCAAGGAGGGCGAGACCCTCGACCGGCACGACCGCTGGCTGTGCCTGATGTACCCGCGGCTCGCGCTGCTGCGCCAGTTTCTCCCTGAAGACGGCGCAATCTTCATCAGCATTGACGACAACGAAGTCCAGGCGCTCCGCTACGTGATGGATGAGATTTTCGGTGCGACGAATTTCATCACCACGGTACTCTGGCAGAAAGTCTATTCACCAAAAAACTCCGCACGCCACTTCTCCGAGGATCACGATTACATCGTCGTGTATGCAAGGAACGGGGAGGTGTGGCGTCCCAACTGGTGCCTCGCAACGAAGTGCAAGATGCCGCTACAAGAATCCTGACAACGACCCGCGGGGATGAGCGGAAGCCTGGAGACTTGTCGGCCGCACTTCTAGAGCCTTGGCCTATCTTCACTACTTGTCCGTCCGGACAGGAGTGCATTCTAAGCCCCACCGGCCAGGGCTGGATTTGGCCGTGAAGGCATGGTTTGGAGCTTATCGGGAACAATCGGATTTGGGGGAAGAAGACGGTAATTCCATCCCGCAGATAAAGCGCTTCTTCGACGTGAAAGAAGGCGTTGCGCCACAACTGGGTTTTCGACGGTCGGACACACCCAGGATGCCAAGAAGGAACTGGTCCAGATCATGGATTTCGCAGATTCGGAATCGGTGTTCATCACACCGAAACCCACCCCGCTGATCGAACGCATCCTGCAGATCGCCAGCAATCCCGGCGATCTCGTGCTCGACTCGTTCGCCGGCTCAGGCACCACCGGCCATGCAGCCTTGAAGCTCAATCACGCCGCATCCGAGCAGGCCCCCCGGCGCTTCATCCTCGTCGAGATCGAGGCAGGGATCGCCTGGAACATTACGGCGAAACGTGTCCGCCGTGTCGCTGAGGGCTACACCAACGCCAAGGGCGAGCACATCAAAGGTCTCGGCGGCGGCTTCCGCTACTGCACGCTGGGCGAGCCGCTGTTCGACGCGGACGGCAAGATACGCGAGACCGTAACCTTCGAGGAGCTGGCCAGGCACGTCTATTTCACCGAGACCGGCGAGCCGCTCCCCAGCGACGCCGAGCTCGATACGCCGTTCCTGGCTGCATGCCGCGGGGTCGGCGTCTATCTGCTCTACAACGGCATCCTCGGCGACCGCCGCGAAGATGGCGGCAACGTCCTCACGCGCGCGGTGCTGGCCGGGCTGCCGGCCTTCGATGGGCAAAAGGTGATCTACTGCGCAGGCCACCGGCTGGGCCGCGACCGGCTGCAGGCCGAGCGCATCGTCATCCGCCAGACCCCCTACGAGATCAAAGTCGCATGATCACACTCAAAGACTACCAGGTGCGCGTGCTCGACTCGCTGCGTGCGTTCTTCCGCCAATGTGCGCGGGAGGGCCGGCCCGAGGCCGCGTTCGCCGCCATCCAACTGCGCAACGGACAGGTGCCCGTACCCTATCTCCCGGTTTCGGCCGCGGGCTTGGCGGCCGGCATGCCCTACGTCTGCCTGCGCGTGCCCACGGGCGGCGGCAAGACGCTGCTGGCCTGCCATGCCGCAGGCCTGGCCATGACCGACCTGCTGCGCGCCGAGCGGGCGGTGGTGCTCTGGCTGGTGCCCAGCAACACCATCCTCGACCAGACCGTGGACGCGCTGCGCGACCCGCGGCACCCGTACCGCCGCGCCCTGGAGCTCGCGTGCGGCGCGGTGGAGGTGATGGCCATCGAGGAGGCGCTGCGCCTCTCGCGCGCGACCGTGGACGGCCAGACCGTCGTCATCGTCGCCACCATCCAGTCCTTCCGCGTGGAGGACACCACCGGCCGCAAGGTCTACGACCAGAACGGCACATTCGCCGAACACCTGCTGAACCTGCCCGCCGACCGCCTGGCCGACCTGCTGCCCGGTGCGGACGGCAAGCCCAAACCATCGCTGGTCAACATGCTGCGCCTGCGCCGGCCCATCGTCATCGTGGACGAAGCGCACAACGCGCGCACGGACCTCTCGTTCGCCACGCTAGGCGCGGTGAAGCCCTCCTGCATCGTCGAGTTCACCGCCACCCCCGCGCGGGCCAGGCATCCGTCCAACGTGCTCCATCACGTCTCCGCGGCCGAGCTCAAGGCCGCGGACATGATCAAGCTGCCGCTGCGCGTCATCACCCGGCATCCCAGCCAGGCTGACCAACTGCTGGGCGAAGCGATCACCCTGCGTGCGGATCTGGAAAAGCTGGCCCGGGCCGAAGCGCAGCAGACCGGCGAGTACCTGCGCCCCATCCTGCTACTGCAAGCCGAGCGCGTCGACGCGTGCGCGCCGCTGCGCGACCGGCTGGTGCGCCAGCACCCCAGCATCAGCGCGGACCAGGTGAAGATTTCCGTCGGCCGGCTCGACGAGCTCAAAGACGTGAAGGACATCGCGTCGCCGTCCTGCCCGGTGCGCTTTATCATCACGGTCGAAAAACTGCGCGAGGGATGGGACTGCCCGTTTGCCTACGTGTTGTGCAGCCTCAAAGCGACGCGCTCCGCCACGGCCATCGAGCAGATCGTCGGCCGCATCCTGCGCCTCCCGAACGCCCAGGCGAAGCGGCATCCCGACCTCAACTGCGCGTACGCGTTCTCCGTGTCCGAGTCGCTGCCTGAAGTGTTGAATGAGCTGCGCGAGGCGTTGGAAAACAACGGCTTCACCCGCGCCGAGGCAGACCGCATCGTCATCCCCGCAGCCCAGGGCATCCTGCCGTTCGGCCTGCAGCCGCAGACCGCGCACTTCGACCCCGTCCGGGAGATTGACGCCGCAGTGGCCCAGGTGCAGGTCGTCGCGCTGGGCGGTAAGGTTCAGATTGACGTTACGCAGGGCGAGATCACCGTCCTGGCGCCGCTCGACAGCGACGAAACCGAGCTGCTCACCAGTTGTGTCAAGACCCCCGCGGCGCAGGCGCGCGTGGTCGCGATCGTCAACCTGGTGCGCGCAACCGAGATGGCCTTTGGCGGCAGCGGCAAGCCCCGCGCCTTTTCGCCTTACGCGCGCGGGCTTGATTTCCGCGTGCCGCGGCTGTGCGTGCAGGAGAACGGCGAGATGTTCGAGTTCGAGAGCACCTTCCTGCTCGAACATCCGTGGAAGCTGAGCACCAAGGATGCCACGCTGGCCGACGACTACCATCCGCGGCACCGGCCAATAGGCAAGGCGGGCGTGCTCGACATCGGCGCCAGGGGTGAAGTGGTTGCCTCACCGCTGCAAGAGAAATACGCGGCCGATTTCATCGCCACGCTGCACCAACAGGTGCTCGACCTCGGCGGCGCCGGCGATTGGTCGTTGGAGAGCCTGGTGGCCTGGCTCGACCGCCATCTTGAGCACTACGATATTCCCCTGGGCGAATCGGCCGCGTACCTGCGCAAGGTGGTGCGCGGCCTTATGGCCCGCTACGAAATCACCGATGTCAGCACCCTCGCCCTGGACCGCTTCCGGCTGCGTGAGGAAGTGGAGAAGCGGATTGACGAGCATCGCCAGGCCGAGCGCCGGGCCGCGTTTCAGGCCTTTCTCCTGCCGCAGTCGGTGCTGGCGGTCAGCGATGAGGTCGCGATCAACTTCAGGACCATGGGTTATGAACCAAGCTGGCTCTACGAGGGCGCCTTTCAGTTTCCCAAGCACTACTTCGGCCCCAAGCCGGGCGAATTGCGCGAGCTAACCCCGAGCGGCAAGCTCACCGAGGAGTTCCGCTGCGCACAATTCATCGAGGATTTACCAGAAGTGACGTTTTGGGTGCGCAACCTCGCGCTCAAGGCGACATCCTTCCGGCTGCAAACCGCGACCGACTGGTTTTACCCCGATTTCATCTGCCAGCTCAAGGATGGACGTCTCCTTATCGTGGAATACAAAGGCAAGGATCGCTACACATCCGCCGACGCCGAAGAAAAGCGGGCCATCGGCGCGGTGTGGGAATCTCGCAGCCATGGGCGCTGCCTGTTCGTCATGCCCACGGCCGGCGATTTCTCGGTCATCGTCCACAAGATCGCGTATGGGTGAGAGGAAAATTACCATTTTCCAGGATAATCTTGCAGATTACCATTCAGAGTGGTAATCTTTGAGCCAGGCTACTACTTGTTCACACCCGCAGATATTCTGCAGGTAGGTGCAACCACCTGAGTAGAGCTGATTCCGCTGACGATTGGCTTTTCCATGCTGCGCTATCGGCTGATGAACTGGGCGGCGCATGCCGCATCGAGCGCCGGGCTGAGGGCGGCACCCGCGTCAGCGCACGGCTGCCGGTCACAGGGTTCACGGCGACGAATTGACAAAGTCTACGGAATCACGTACTCTTGCGGCAATTGTCATCATCGGAGGACCACTGCATGACCACCGTCACCGTGACAGAAGCGCGTGCTCAGCTCTTTCGACTGCTAGATCGAGTGGCTGAATCACACGAATCGGTGCTTATTACTGGCAAGCGCGCCAACGCCATACTCGTCTCCGAGGAGGATTGGCATGCCATCCAGGAAACTTCGAGGCTTTCTGATGGATTTGAGCCAACATCAACAAGGCTGGGCGGAGATCGAAGCCCTGGAAACTCAGTTGCTGCGCCAACTGACGATCGAACAGGGCATTCAACAGTTCCTGGCATTGCAGCGCGAGTTTGAGCCGCAACTGCAAGCGACCGAGGAGACCTTCCGTCAGCCGCGCATCCAGGCCATGATTCAGTTACAGGCCAGACTGGCAGCCCTCACTGGCAACCACCATATTGGAGCTAGCATGGAAAGCCTCATTCGCTCAGTCGCCGATCTGCAACAGCGTTTGGAAGAGGCAGGTGTGCCCTCGGTCGTGATCGGTGGGCTGGCTGTGAGCGCCTGGGGTGAGCCGCGTTTGACGCGCGATGCTGACCTCAAGGTGTTAGCTCGGCGCGACGAACGAGGCCGCATTCTGGAGTTGGTGTCAGACTTCACACCGTTGCACGCCGATCCCGACGAGGCCTTTCGGCGCCACGGCATCGCTTTCTTCCAAGATCCTGCGGGCACGCGCGTTGACGTGATGCTCGCTGAGACGACGTTCGACGAAACGGCTATCGGCCGCGCCCGCGTGATGGAATTGAAGCCTGGCCTGGCCGTGCGCGTGTGCAGCCCGGAGGACCTGATCGTCTACAAGATGGTGTCTCTGCGCACCAAAGATCGTGTGGATGTTGAGGGGATCATCAAGCGGCAAGGCAACCGCCTGGACGATCGTTATGTGGAAAACTGGCTGCACCTGTTCGAGCAAGCACTCGACGACAGCACGCTGGTCGCCGAGTACCGACGGCTGCGTCGCCAATTGACCTGAATGAAGAGATCGCCCGCCGGCTGGTGCTCAGCCCCAAGACCGTACGCAACCACGTCAGCAACATCTTCAGCAAGCTGCAGGTGACCGACCGTGCCCAGGCCATTGTGCGTGCGCGCGAGGCGGGAATCGGCGGGCTGCACCGTCTGGAGCGCTGACAAGCCCTGTCGCTCGACAGTCAATGTGTGCCGATTCAGCCTGGGAGATACAAGCGATGCACCCCTCGATAATTTTCGAGGTCTAGCACAACTTCAGCTAGTCTGAGAGCACAATCCTCGCAATATGCCGGATCTGCGAGAACGCGACGTAGATTGCTGATGGTCACGACTGGAAGACTGTTCGACGTGGTCAAGCGCCGTATCGTGCTTTCAAGCGACTGTTCACCATCGCTGGTGTTGCGGTTTCCGGTAAGCAAAAGAAAGCCGCAGTCCTGACAGTACTGCCACACTGTGGCATCTGCGGCGCTGACGGATAGGCCAGCATCAACAAACAAGCGCAATTCCATGGGAATCAGCTTGAGATAGCCACGAGTGTCCAGAGTTCGGAAGATCGCTCGCGCCTGGCCTTCGCAATTATGATCGCTCAGGACGATCTGCATGGGTATCTGCCTGGTACTTGTCTTCAGTACGTTCTCGCAGCGCGAGCAGGGCCTCTCGCTGGGGCGTCATGGGCAGGGCGGCAATACGCAGTGCGATCTCTGCCGCTTGGCGACGATAGAACGCTTCTCGGTCGGCCAACTGTCGCTTGACCTCCGCCAACTGCGGCTCTAACGCGGCTCGATGCTCCGCAATGTAGTCGAGTGCTGTTTCAACCTGCAAGGGCGAGAGGTTGAATGTCAGATCAATTTCATAGACAGAATCACCGGCATCGTAGGCATCCATCACATCAAACACACTGACACGACTTTCGCTGATGAGTGGCCCCAAGTCTGTCTCGATAATCGTATAGCGCGCCCCATTCTGCTGCGTAGCGTTCGCCGTAATCGTCATCATGCTTCTCTCCAAACCAAAGCCACTACTTGACTCGCAGGCAGTATACCTTATGCCACGGGGTCTGACAAGATAACGTCATCGCTCTGCGGCTTGGCGCCACCGATATCATCCCGCCATAGGATGCTCCTCACCACCGGCAGTTTCCGTAGGTGGCCGATCAGCGCAACGTCATTGCCCGCCGTCAGGAGTGCCTGCCTTTCACATTGGGCGCAGAATTCCGGACATCAGTGCAAGGTTGCGGCCAGCCCGGCCCTGAAGCCGTTCTCCACAGGCTCAGCATGTGCTGCTCAAGGCGCCAGGTGCTTGACCATGTTGACGTTGGTGATGGTGTATCCTAGCTTGAGGTAGAGTGCTTGCGCAGCGGAGTTATGTCCAAATACGTGCAGTCCAATGCGATCCATGCCCAACGCCTGCGCCTCGTGCTCCACGGCCAGCATGGCCTGCATGCCATAGCCCCGGCGCTGGAAGGCGTCGAAGATGCGCAGATCATAGATGAACGCGCTTGGCCGCCCAAAGTGCGGTATCACGGCCAGCCAGATCACACCCACGGCCCGCGCGCTGGCCGCATCCCGAATCGTGAACAGGTGTTGGTCGGGCGTGACAACACCCTGCGGCAACAGATCAGCGAAATCGCGCTGTGCATGTGACAAAGCCTCCGCCTCCGACCAATTGCCGGCGGCGATTTTGTCCGCCGCATACTCGGCAATCGCCGGCTGTAAATAGGCTTCGAACTCAGCGGGGGTCATCCGGTCCAAGACCACGTGACCTGCAGGTGCCGCTTTCATGGCTTATCATTCCTCCCTGGCAAATCATACAGCCGCTGTTGTCCCAATCAGAAGCAAGCAAGCCATTTCATGGTTTCGGGCCTCTCACGAATGGCAAGTACCCTTTACCTGGGAAACCTCTGCGTGGCGCGTGCGCGTGCCCTGGCAGCATCCTCCGCCCGGTTCTTCGGTGGCGCGTTCGTCTCGAGCGCGGCCAGAAGATTTCTGGAAACTGCTGCAATCTCTTCGACGGCGGCAAGGAATGCAGCTTCGTTGGTTTTCGATGGCTTGGCGAAGCCGCTCACTTTTCTCACAAATTGTACGGCGGCCGCACGAATCTCTGCGTCCGTCACAGGCGGTTCGAAGTTGAAGAGGGTCTTGATATTTCTACACACAAGCGTTACCTCATTCAGCATTCATGGACAGCTCGTGCCCCAAAGCGCCGCCACGATCTCGATGTCGGCAATCGTGACGAAGCCATCCCCGTCGAGATCATAGCCGGCGGGAGCAGGCTGACCCCACAGGCTGGCGATCGCGCTCAGGTCAGCAACGTCGACCGTGCCGTTGTGATTGAAGTCAGGACAGATGCCGCCGAGTGTGATGATCGTGGCGATGTTTGAATAGGAGGAATAGCCGTCGAAGTTCAAGGCGCGCACCCGGTAGGAGTAGCTCTCCCCTGCCGCAACGCTGGAATCGGTCAGTGTGGTGGTGTTGGCTCCTCTCGCGTCCAACCACGCGAAGCTGGTACAGCCTGCTTCCTGGCAGCGCTCGACGACGAATAGATCCTCGTTGTTCGAATTGTCCTGCCAGTTCAGCACGACGTGAATGCCGCTCATCTCAGCCATCAGGTCACTGGGTGCCGCCGGCGGATTGAGCGGAGGCATGGTCACCTCGACCGTGTTCGAAGGGTCTGAGAGCCCCATGAACCCCAGCGCCCGCACGCGGTAAGTGTAGGTGACGCCCCGTGCAGCGCTCGTATCGGTCAGGCCGGTTGCGTTCTCGCCACGAGTCTGAGCCACCTTGGTGAAATCGGTGCAACCTGAACCCGCGCAGCGTTCAGCCTCCACCCAGAACTCATTATTGGCATTATCGTTGAAACTTAAACTGACCTCATACCTTGAGCCGGTGTACCACACAAAGCCGCTGAGATTGCTTGGGGGATTGGGCAGCACGTCTGGCAGGCCAGTCTGCGTGTAATGGGTGGTGACGAGATAGCCCCAGGCGAGGGTTGTCAGTGCGTTCCCTGCCCCAAAACGCAATGCCTTGCCGCCCGCATAATCATCCCACACCGCCCACTGGGGTGTCCCATCCGCGTTATACTTGACGACCACGCCTTTGAGGTAGGAAATGTTGCCCGAACCTGGATTAGGGCCACCTTTGCCAGTCACGTATACGGCGCCGGAAGCGTCAACTGCCAGCATATTGGGGGTCTCGTCGTTGTTCCTGCCGCCGTCATAGCGTTGCGACCAAAGCAAGTTGCCGTTGGCGTCCGTCTTGATCGTCATCCAATCCATGTAGCCAACCGCGTCCATGCCGGTTGCCACGATATTTCCCTGGGCATCCACGGCCACGCGGAAAGTCCGATCGCCAACGCTGTAGCTCTTGATCCAGGACTGGTTGCCCGCGGCGTCAAACTTCACAATCGCCATCTGATAGGGATTTGGGTCTTGCGGGAAGTAGGTGCCGGCGGCGAAATAGCTGATATTTCCGGGACCGAAGGCCACGTCACCGGCCGCGTAAATACTGTTATTTGTATTTGCCCACAATTGGTTTCCGTTGGCGTCATACATCAGCGCCATGAACAGATTACCACTGATGCCGGCCACCCCGATCCGGCTGTTATCCGGTGAGATGGCCATGGAAGAAGCCATGTCAATGGCACCGTTGTTGTCGAACACCGCGGTCCAAAGGGTTGTCCCGGTTGGAGAGTACTTGATCAACACCGAGTCGTTGAAACTATACCCGGCGACATAGATGTTGTTGTTGGTATCTACCTCAACGCGGACAGAACCGCTGAAAATTCCCGGCCGACTATTGGCCCATAGCAGATTGCCATTGGTGTCATATTTGAGGGTCAGCCACCCAGTCGGTTGACCGGTCGAGCTGCGGATCGTATTCGCCTGGACAACAGCGCTGCCATTGCCATCAACGGCGATCCACACCCCGCTGAGTGCGTCTACGGCGTCATACGGGGTTTGCCACAGCAGGGTTCCGGCGCCATCGAATTTCTTGATGATCAGGTTCCTGGAGGTTGCGGTGTCGCCCACAACATACACGTTATCGCTCTGATCCGTGTCCATCATGCTTGAAGCGTAATTGAAGTCCGACGCGCGCCAGTCTTCGATCAGAGCCTGCGTCGGCTGGGCAGAAACAGGACCGAGTCCTGAAAAAGAGGCTATCAGGGCCATGATCATAGCCATGTATAGCACGTGTTTGGAAAAGCTGAGTTTGGACATGATATTCACTCCTACTAAACACCCACAAATCCCTTCGCCGGTCAATGGCTCTGCACCAGGCGTCCGACCATCGGCGCGACTTCATTGATATAGAGCTCGACCATTTCCATTAGTGAAGCGCCACCTTGCGCTTTTCCTCTTCCACCAAGATGCGCCTCAGCGTTTTGCCGACCTGGGACTTCGGCAACTCCGTGCGGAATTCGACCAGGGAAGGCACCTTGTAGGGGGCCAGGCGCTCTTTGCAGAAGTCGCGAATATCTTCGGCGGTGGCGCTCTGGCCTTCCTTGAGCACGACGAAGGCCTTGACCGTTTCCCCCCGTTTGGCGTCAGGTACGCCCACGACCGCAGCTTCCAGCACCTTCGGGTGCATGAACAGGATTTCTTCTACTTCGCGGGGCACGATGTTGTAGCCGCTGGCGATGATCAGGTCCTTCTTGCGGTCCACGATAAAGAAGTAACCATCCGCGTCCATCGTGGCAATGTCGCCGGTGTGGAGCCAGCCGGCAGCGTCGATGGCAATCCGGGTTTCCGCCGGGTTGTTGTAGTACCCCTTCATGACCTGGGGCCCGCGTACCACCAGCTCACCCGCTTGCTCGACATCCAAAAACTGGGTCTCGCCGTGCTCGTCAGGCTCCAGGGCGATGATGGCCAGTTCAGTGCTGGGAAACGGCATGCCGACCGAGCCGGTTTTGGTCTGGCCAAAGACGGGATTGCCCGCAGTGAGCGGCGAAGTTTCGGACATGCCGTAGCCCTCCACCAATTTGCCGCCCGTCACGGCCTCGAACTTCTGCGCCACTTCGGCCGGCAGCGAAGCGCCGCCGCTCAGACAGACCCGGACGCTGTGCAGGTCAAAATCGGCCACTTTAGGGTGGTTGATGATGGCAATATACATGGCCGGCACACCCGGGTAGACAGTGATTTTCTCCCGCGCGATGATCTCCAAGAGATGGAGCGTATGGCGAGGGTCGGGCGCCAGCACCAGTTCGCCCCCCAGATTCAGGCATGTCAGCATGCCCACGGTCATGCCATAGACATGGAAGGCCGGCAGGGCCAAGAGGAACTTTTCGCCTCCCGGCTTCAGCGAAGGCACCCAGGCGTTGATCTGGGCGATGTTTGCCACCAGGTTGCGATGGGTCAGCTCGGCGGCCTTGGGCAGGCCCGAGGTGCCGCCTGTGAACTGGAAAACCGCCGTGTCGCTGGCCGGGTCAACGGGCACGCTGGGCGCTGTGGCCGGGACCGTGGCGAGGAGGTCCTGCATGAAATAGGTGCCCGCGCGGGGGGTCACGGCTTTCATCATGCCGCTCGCGCGCACCTGTTTGGCCACCGTGTTGCGGAAGAGCCGGCCGATCGTTTCGGGGATGTCGGTCAGGATGATGGTCTTGATGGCGGTGGTGGGCTGGATTTCGAGCACACGATCGTAGAGGCCGCTGAGCGTAACAATGGTTTCGGCCCCCGCGCTGCGCAGCAGCGGCGCCAACTCGTGCGCCGGATACGTGGGGTTGGTGTTGACAACGATCGCACCGGCCTTCAGCACGCCAAAATAGGCGATGACCAGCTGCGGTATGTTGGGCAGCATGAGGGAGACGCGACTGCCTTTGCTCACGCCCAGTTTAACCAAAGCCGCAGCAAAACGATCGCTCAGCCGGTTGAGCTCAGTGTAGCTCAGCGTGGCCTGCACTTTCAGTCCCAGGGGCAAATAGCGCAGCACCATGCGCACCGCAGTGTGGTCGGGAAACCTCACCGTTGAGTCCACAAGCAATTGGTGTACGGTGGTATCCGGGACAGCAACGCTGTGTGCAACGCCTGGCTCGTAGTGTGCAAACCAGCGAAAATCCATGGTCATGGCGATCGGCCTCCGAGCATCCGTAGCACGTAGTCGCGCCCTATTTTCGAGGCATTGCCGGTGTTCTGTTCGACCCTAAATTCGACGATCCGGTGAATCAGGTCCTTGGGCAATGGCTGGCCAAGGGGGAACTGCACCGAGCCCTTCCCGCTCTTGTAGGGCTTGAGGTCTTTCTTGAACGCCTCGAGCCCGCTCGGCGCCGGATAAAGCCCTACATGCCTCTCGTAGCCTGCGAAGTGTACAAGGTGTTTCCCGTTCAGGTCGAACGTGGGGATCGCGTAGCTGATCGTCTCTGTCGCGTCGGGCGCTGATGCCTTGATGAGCGCTCGTAACTCCTCCAGCACCTTCTGAGTCTCGGGGGGGAATCCCGCTATATACTCGTCAATGGAGTTGGCCGTTGACCTATTCGCCATCTTGTGCTATTTCACTCCTGTCGCGAACTGAAGCATCATTCTGTCACTTTTTTCAGTCTACACGCGGCCCTGTGAATTGTCAACTTGCCAACCGCCGGGGTGCATCTCAGGCTGGCGGTGAACCAGAGGCATTCACGTCACGGCAACAAGGTCGAAGTATGCCTGCGCGTTGACCGTTGGCCGCTGTGTCATCGAAAAAGCTCAAAGCCATCGCAACCTGAGCCAGATCATACTCAGCCGGCTTGTGCAGTGCTATCCTTCCTGCAATTCTCGGCCGCCAGGCGAGCCTGCTCGTCGGTGACAAAGATCGAACGCCTCAGCCCCCCGCCAGTTTCACGACACATCAAACCAAGTTCTTGCACCGTTTGCCTGTTGCACAAAATCAGGGAGGTAATATGCGTCACCCCAACGTGCTTTGCCGTGGCAGCCTGCTTGCAGGTTGCTGGCTGCCACCGATTCACCACGCCATGCGTGCCAGAGTTCTGGCGCCCCTACTCCTCATGCTCCTCATGTCGTTAGCGGGCGCAGCGTCGGCCGCTTCACGCGCCACGCCAACCCGCACCGCACCTGACCCACTGGGGAATCGCGCCCCTGGCATGTCCTGGCAGCAGCCAGACCCTGACTCGCCCGCGCACACAAGCGTGACCGCGGACGCGCCGGTCGAACCGGACAGCCTGGGGACGTGGACGCGCATCGCCTTTTCTTCCTATCGCGATGGGAACTGGGAAATCTACCTTACATACGGTGATGGCTGGCAGCCGACACGCTTGACCAATCACCCAGCCAACGACGTTGAGCCAATCCTGAATCGGGGCGCTACGAAGATCTTCTTCGTCTCCGATCGCAGCGGCCGTGATGAAATTTTCGTGCTGAATCGAGACGGGAGCGGTTTGCGCCAGTTGACAACCGGCGCGGGCGTCAAACGCAGCCCCGATCTGTCGGTCACGGGACAAATGCTGGTTTATGTCGTCGCATCGGCCACGCAAACCGATATTTTCGTCAGCAATGCCGATGGCAGCCAGGCCAGGGCATTGACACAAGACGCTGCCGCGGACGAGAGTCCGACCTGGACGCCTGATGGCAAGATCGCCTGGATTCGCACAGAAGGCGGTCAGGCGCGGGTCTGGATCATGAATGCCGATGGCAGTCAACGTCAGCCGCTCACCGCCGTGCTGCCAGGACTACTGGACATCGTCTGGCTCTCGAGCGATAATCTCTTCGCAGTCACCTACAACATAGACAGCGATCCTGCGCTGGAAGTGGCGTACTTCTACCGCGATCGGGGCTATTGGTACGACTATCTAGACGCCGAGAATCCCCTGGTAGATTACCGGGTCAGCGGTCGGGCGCCCAATGAGGAATCTCTCCTGGTTGACCGGGTGGAATACGTCATGCAGGGCAACCAACGCGTACTCAATCACATCTACATCCAAGAGATGAGCACATTCACCTCATTGCGTTTGATCGCCTCTGGCATGGACAGGCAGGGGCATTGGCAAACGACCGATACCGAGCCGCCGGTGGTACACACCATATCGCGTTCAGGGTATACCCGCGCTGGTGGATCTTTCGTTCCGTTGGCCGGCTTCGATACAGGAGGAGCCGGTATCCGCTCTTACGATCTGCAGTATCGCCTGGGCGCTAACAGCGTTTGGACCAATCTACTCTCGAACGGGCCTGTACCATGGGCTGAATTCATCTTTGTCTCCCCACAAACGGTTTTCTTTCGCGGCCGCGCACGCGACAACGCATTCAACGTGCAGGAATGGACAACGAATCCCAACGGGGATACCCACACAACGGCCTATCAGTGGGAAGTGATGGGAAATGTACTCGACACGCGCAGCATTCCAATTGCGAATCCCGTTCTGAATCTAACGCCGCCGGCTCTGGGCGTGGACGTGGGCAACAACCCAGGCGCATACACCGCTTACATTTCGACAACCCAGGTCTACACGATCTGGGCAACCCAGAGCGGATACCAACCGGCGGCGCCTACGCCTCGGTTGATCAGTCATGACACCCAGCTCGATTTCTACCTGGCCCCAGCCGACAATCTGATTCGCAACGGAGACTTCGAACTGGACGCGCCGGCCTTGCGCGATTGGATTGTTCGGGGTGCGGTTTCTGCCCAGGCGCAGCGAGACGCCGTGACGACCGGTTCCTGGGGCGCGCGTGTGGGGCAGAGGTGGACAGTGCCAGACGCGGAACGCATCAGTCGCACGGCTGGTTATGCCTACGATCCTACGTTGGCGTTTGGCCCGGCCGGGACGCTGCACCTGGCATGGGCCGATCAATGGGACTTGAATAGCGGCAACCGGCGCATCGCCTACACCACCTGTGCATTCGATCAACCCTGCCAAAGCCCCCAGGCCCTGTGGCCCGGTTTCGCGCCACGTTTGACCATAGGTTCAGACGCCGTTGTCCACCTGCTATGGCAGACGGTAGACGCGCAGAACGAACAGGTATGGCGCCTCTTCTATGCTCAACGGGCAGCCGGCGGCGCCTGGACTCCGGCGCGTGAATTAGCCAGCGCTGACATCTATCTGAGCAGCGCCTTGACCGTTGACAGACAGGGAGCTCCACATGTCGTGTGGGGTGGCAGCGCCGGGTTACGTTATCAGCGGCGCCAAGCCAACGGTGCCTGGACTGCGCCCGAATCGCTTGGAACCGGACGCGCGATGCCATCCCTGACCGTCCTCGCGGATAATACGGTCCTCGTCGCCAGCGCTTACACTGCCTTCAACTTCTGGGAGCGCAGCCCGGCCGGAGTGTGGAGTCAACGGACCCTCGACTTCCCCTATCAACCAAATCGGCCAGACATGCTGGTGGATCCACAGGGCAACACGCATGTCGTATGGTGCGATCAGTATCGAAGCGCGAAGTATACCGTGAGAAACCCGCAAGGCGCGCTCACAACGCCCATTTGGATGGGCGCCTCGTGCGAATCGGCGCGTTTGTTACGGACTCGCGACGGGCGCTTGGTCGCTTTCGCAGGGGAATCCGGCTACCTGAACGCGATCTACCAACTTGCGTCGGGCGCCTGGTCATCTCCCTATTCCCTGGAACCGATGACCTGGGACGGCAGAATGTTGGAAAGCGCCAACCTGGCTAACTCGGATCGCCTCGCCGTCGTGGCGCCGGCCTATGATCCCCAGGCCGGTGCGCGGCCCAACATCTTCCTCACCCGCTTCATCCTGCAGCCCGAACAAACCGATGTGAGCAGTATCAGTCAAGTCGTCGCTCTGCCGCCCGCCATGCATCGCCCCACCCTCAGTCTGCGCTATCGAATCGAAGGTCCGTATAACAACAACGAGGATCTGGCCAACCTGGTCCTGCAACTACCAGATCGCACGGTCGAGCTCCAGCGCATGACCCCAGATCCAGACCCGCGGTTTCGTTTCGCCTGGTTCGACCTGAGTCAATATGCTGGACAGACCGTGACCGTCACACTCGCCGTATCGAGCACAGCCGACGGGCGCTTCACCACGGCGTTTGCGGACGAGGTGGCGCTTGGCTCCTGGCTCACGCCATTGGCGCGCTCAGTCGAGCCATCCGTGCTGCCCATGTACCAGGAAACACCGGTCATCATTCACGGCGCCAACTTCATCCAGACGCCCACCGTGAACGTCGGCAACATCAGGGTTTCCAACGTGCAGTGGCTCGACGCCAACACACTGCGCATGATCGTTCCGGCGCGCATCGGGCCAGGCAGCTATACGATCAGCGTGTTCAACCCCGGTGGGCAGGAGGGGCAATTGCCCAATGCGCTCACCATTCCCGGCGTGAGCTACCTGCCGCTGCTGTTTGGCAGTCGCGACTATCGCGGCCTGCCCTGATCTGCCATCGGGGTGAAATCTGCCCGACAATCAACCGACATGAATTTAGAGGAGAGAACCATGCGAATCACACGTTATTCTCAGGTGTGCGTCATCGCCCTGATGGGGATCATCCTGTTGCTTGATCGCCCCTTCGACGCAAACGCCGTGCCGCCCGAACCACCGATTGCGGCGCTAAAGGAAGCGTGGTGGTCACAGCACCTGACCGACCTGCAGCCGCCTCTGGTCCTGACCAACGAAGTGCTAATGCCTGCACCGAGCGCTGCCGAGACACCCAGCAGCTACACTGGCTGGACGCGCCTGGCCTTCGTTTCATACCGCAATGCCAATTGGGAGGTATACACCGCACGCGGGGATGGCAGCCAGGCGACTCGCGTCACCAATCATACCGCGACTGAGTTGGAGCCGCGCTTGAACCGCGGCGGTACTCGCATCGCTTTTGCCTCGAATCGCACCGGAGCCTACGAAATCTATGTGGCCAACGCAGATGGCAGCGATGTGCGCCAACTGACGAGCGGCAGCGGCCACAAACGCCAACCCGACTGGTCGCCTGACGGACGCCGCCTGGTGTTTGCTCAAGAGCATGGCGACAACTGGGACATCCGTATCATCAATGCCGATGGCACAGGCGCCCAGTGGGTCGCCAGCCATCCTGACGATGATCTCTACCCATCCTGGTCCCGCTCCGGTGAACTTGTTTGGGTGCGTTACCTGGGTTTCGATGGAACCCTGTGGGCGGCGAACAGCGATGGCAGTCAAGCTCACGCCATCAGTTCACCCTTCCGCTTCCTGCAAAATCCAGTATGGTCGCCCAATCATAACTACATTGGGTTCGATTTCGATGCCGATGGCGACTATTGGAGTGAGATCGGAGTATATGATGTTCAACACTACCACCTGGCTTACGTCAAAGACACAGGTTTGAGCTTCGTAGACCTGTGGATGGGCGATTGGGCGCCCGATGGATTGACGTTGTTGGCATCGAAGATCGAATATGTCGTAGAGGGAAACCAACTGCTGATCCAGCGTGCTTCTGTGATGCACATGCGGTCAGATGGTAGCGCACCGCTGCTGCCCATGATCTCAGGGGGTATTGACATGGAGGGAGATTGGACAACGACTGACACGATGGCGCCAGTCACCCAGGTCAACCCGCTGCCGCGCTTTGTTCGCAATGAGGTCATTGTCACCTGGTCAGGCGCTGATGTGGGAGGCGCCGGCATTAGCAGTTACGACATTGATTTTCGCAATAAAGCCACGGGACCTTGGAATCTTTGGCTAACGACTCCGGAGACCAGCGCCACACTCTGGCGAGAACCGGGCGCCACCGTGGCGTTACGCAGTCGGGCGCGCGATCGCGCGTACAACGAGGAGGCATGGCCGACCAATCCGGATGGGGACGCGCTGACGACTTTCTATCGTTGGAGTGTACAAGGCCATGTGCGTGACAACCGTAACGTCGTTGTGCCTCACGCCAGCGTCACGGCGCCAACAGCGCTCAACAGCGCCCAGAGCGATGCGATGGGCCTCTATGCGATGTATGTTGCTGCCGGCGGCGACTACACGATGACAGCCAGCCACGCGGGTTACGCGCCGATTGTCCCAACGAGCATCGCCCTGCGCGCAGATCGGGGCTTCGATGCTTACGTAGGCCCGCCAACGAATCTGCTGCGCAATGGCGACTTCGAGCTGGGCGGGCCGGCGCCTGCAAACTGGCTGGTAGAGGGAAATATCCCGCCGACAGTACGTGCGGATGCGGCTGCGACCGGGCGTTGGGGCGCGCTGGTAGGGCAGCAGTGGTCCACACAACCGTTTACGCAGATGACATCTCCGCCAGGCTACAACTCTGCTCCCACACTGAGCGCCGATACGGGCGGGACGCTGCACCTGGCCTGGCAACAACGCCTGTCCCAGAACCAGTTTGATAACTGGATTGTTTACGTGACCTGCCGGATGGAGCAACCCTGCTCGATCGAAGAGCGTCTGTTCCCCGGGTCTATGCCGCAGATGGCAATTGGCAGCGACAATCGCATGCACCTGGCTTGGGCCGTCCCGGAGCCTGAACCCACTAGCTACACCCTGATGTATGCCAACCGGCCGTTGACCGGAACCTGGTCTACGCCGCAAACAATCGGCGCTCTCGGCGGGTCCTACGACCCCTCTCTGGCCCTCGTGCTTGACAGCCTCAACCGCCCTCACGTCTTGTGGGCCGATGTGAGCGGCGTGTATTATCGCAAGCGACTCCCCAGCGGCGAATGGGATTTTCCCGAATTAGTGACATCTTCTCGTCGCCCGTCATCCCTCGCCATCACCCCGAACCGCGAGGTTCATGTCCTGTCTAGCGGGCAAGAAGAGCTCTCGTATTTCCGCCGCCAAACGAACGGTGCCTGGCAGCAGGAAGCCGTCCCCGGATCATCTTCCGGGATGCAGCTCGCAACACTTGCCGACCCCGCAGGCCGCCTGCATGTTCTCAGCAACAGCCCAAGCACAGACGGCGTGCATTACAGGACGCGGGAACCGGGCGGGACATGGACGACACCCGTGCGGATTAGCAGCACTCACGGCTATCAGATGAGCCTTGCACAACGAGCCAACGGTGATCTGGTCGCTTTCTGGTATAGCGGCGAAGGCCTTTGGATAGCCTACAGGGCCAACGGTTTGTGGAGCGTTCCGCATCCATTGCCTGGTTACAACTGGGAACCCAATCAGCTCTCGCTGTGGGCGCATCCGACGAACGATTGGATCGCGCTGGCCGTCCCCGCCATGCGTGAAGACAATTATCCCTACTGGTATCACCTCCACCTGAACCGCTTTCTCCTGCAACCGGAGCAGGCTGGGGTGAGCAGGCTGAGCCAGTCGTTCACCATTCCGGTCAGCCAGAACGCGCCAACCCTGTCATTTCGCTATCGCTACCAACCCGAAGGCAGTGCAACTCTCGATCCGGCCACCCTGCACATCAGCACGGCTGGACAGACGCACCTGCTGCAAACTTTCGTACCCGTGACGACGACACAACAGGCCTGGTTCGACATGAGTCGCTGGGCCGGACAGACAGTGACGGTGACATTCAACGTGTCGGCGACCGCCGATGCGCGCTACGGCGGCCTGCTGCTGGACGATGTCGCCGTCGGTCCGTGGCTAACGCCCCAGGTGCTCTCCGTCGAACCGGCCACGGTACCACCGCGCGTCAGCATGGATATCACCGTACATGGCGACAACTTCGTCTTGGTCCCGACGGTGCGCGTGGGCAACGTCACATTGACCAACGTGCGCCGCTCCGGTCGCCAGGTCTTGCTGGCATCCCTGCCCGATACCCTGTCTCCTGGCGTCTACGATGTTCAGGTCATCCATCCCGGCGGGCAAGAAGCCGTTCTCCAAGCGGGCCTAACCGTAGGCGGCCGCATCTTTCTACCGGCGGTGATGGCAAATTGACGGAATTCTCCACATGTGGAAGAATTCGAATAAACCTGCGTTACCATTACCTGCGTTACCATTGCGCCCGCACCAATCGTCGCTGCGCGACACCCGGCGCGGCAAGACAGAACGACCGAGAGGCGTAGGTGATGAGAAGGAGACACGATCTTCATGCACCTGCAAATTCTGCTCCACACCGGCGAGGCGGGACTCCCCGAACTGCTGAGCATGATCTTCTTGCTGATCGCCGCGCTGTTCGTGCTCGTCGTTGCCCTGCGCAGCCCGCGGCTGCCGCGCTACCAACGTCGCGCCCGCTCGAAGGGCGATCAACATCAGCCCAAATGATCCCACTTCGAGCAAGGAATTCTCACACAAAGACGCCGGGAAGCGAAGAACCAACTGTTTCTCGCGTCCTGGCGTCTCTGCGTCCTTGCGTTCAGAAATTCAGGGTATGACCGTCGTCACGCACCGGGCGGCGGATCCACAAAGGCCGGGTCAATCTGCATGGCGGTAAAAACGGCGCCCTGCGGATCTTGCAGCACCGCAAAGTGCCCCATGTCTCCGGCCGACGTGGACGGCACCAACACACGGCCGCCGAGCGCCTGCGCCGTCGCCGTGATGGCGTCCAGGTCTGTCACCATGAAATAGATCGCCCAGTTCGGCGGCACATCGCCCCAGTTCTCGTCTATTTGCATCATGCCGGCGTGGCTCCGCCCGTTCTGGACGAAAACCGTGTAGCCATTGGCGTCGGTTTCGCCGCTCCAGCCAAACACGTGCTGGTAAAAGGACTGCGCCTGCGCGGCGTTGCGTGTTTGCAGCTCGGTCCACACCAGGGTATTCGGTATATTCACCAGCTGTGCGCCGATGTGCTGGCGCGGCTGCCAGACGCCAAACATCGCGCCAGTTGGATCCTGCGCCATCATCAGGCGGCCTTCGGACATGACATCCATCGGCGGCATCATCACTATGCCGCCGGCCTCGGCGATCCTGGCCGCGACGCCATTCGCGTCATCGCTCTTCACATACGCGCTCCAGAACGACGGCACGCCCTGCGCCTGCAGATCCGGACTCAACGGGCCAAGTCCGGCCACCGTCTTACCCTCTATCATCAGCATCGTGTACACCGGCCCCATGTCGGTCGGCCGGTCCTCAATTTCCCAGCCAAACAACCCCGCATAGAACGCCTTCGCGCCTTCCGGGTCCGTGGACGACAGGTCAACCCAACAGAAAATCCCGTCAGGATACTCCTTCACGACATACATAGGTTTGCTCCTTTGCTCTCACGCGACGTAGATCATACATCAACCAACAGGGTAGACAATTATAGCACAAATAGAACATTTGGTCTAATTCATCCTTTGCGATTTGCGATTGCCGATTTGCGATTGCCGATTTGCTCTCTGATCTCTGCACTTTGCACTTTGTACTTTGCACTTTGTCCTTTTCCACTTTACAGACTGCCCAAATGCGGGTACAATTCCGTTATCGTAATCACACATGACAGCGTCGCCGAGGCGCCTGTCATCACCTGAACCCCAGCGCCGTGCGTGCAATGGCAAACACAAGGAGGTGCATTCGATCTGATTCTTCACCCCATCGCGCTGCTCCCCGCTGTCGAACAAATTCCAACATCAGTTTACCCTTGGTTGTCGCAACTCAGAGGAGATCACTCATTATGCCATCCCATTCTCGTGCCCATACCCTGGGGCGCTTGCTCTTGATGGTCATGCTGGCCGTGCAACTGCTGGCCGGCGCGCTACCGGCCGGCGCCGATCATACCCCCCCACCCACCGTTGTCAATATCCCCGGCTCATTGCAGCAAGAACTGGGCTGTCCGGGCGATTGGCAGCCCGACTGCGCCGCCACCTATTTGGCCTACGACGCGGCCGATGATGTCTGGCAAGGCACCTACACGGTGCCGGCCGGCAGCTATGAGTACAAAGCCGCGCTCAACGACGGTTGGGGCGAGAACTACGGCCTCAACGCCGTCCCCGGCGGCCCCAACATCCCGCTCAACCTGGCCGCTGACACCAGCGTCAAGTTCTACTACGATCACAAGAGCCACTGGATCACCGACAACCAGGGCTGGACCATCGCCACCGTGCCGGGCAATTTCCAGAGCGAACTCGGCTGCCCTGGCGATTGGTCACCGGACTGCCTCCGCAGTTGGCTGCAGGACACCGACGGCGACGGCATCTACACCTTCACCACCACCGCCATCCCCGCCGGCTCGTACGAAGGCAAGGCAGCCCTCGACGAAAGCTGGTCCGTCAACTACGGCGCAGCCTGCCAGCAGGGCGGGGCCAATATCCCGTTCACCGTAGCCAGCGATGGCGCCGAAGTCTACTTCCAGTACAACGCCGCCACCCACTGCCTGGACATCAACACCGTGGGCGCACCGCGCGGCGACCTGTCAACCGCCAAAGCCCTGTGGGTCAGCGGCGACACCATCGCCTGGAATGCATCCGGCGGCAGCGCCAACAGCTATGAGCTGTTTTACGCGGCCAATGGCGGCATGACCCTGGCGCCCACCGGTATCGAGGGCGGCGACGCGATTGCCTTGACCTACGATCCGGCCGGCCTCAGCCCGGAGATTCAGGCCAAATTCCCGCACGTGGCCGGCTATGACGCGCTCAAGATCAGCCCCAGCGACCTGCCGATGGTCAAGGGCCTGCTCACCGGTCAGATCGCCATGCAGGCCAGGAACGCCGACGGCAACCTGGCGGACGCCACCTCCCTGCAAATCCAGGGCGTCCTCGACGACCTCTACACCTACGGTGGCGCGCTCGGCGTCACCTTCGATGGCGGCGCACCCACCCTGGCCGTCTGGGCGCCCACCGCCAAGAACGTGACCCTGCACGTCTATGATGACTCGACCACCACGACCGACGCCACCTTCCCCATGACTCTCGACACGAGCACGGGCGTCTGGGGCATCACCGGCGACGCTGGCTGGATGGGCAAGTTCTACCTGTTCGAGGTTGAAGTCTACGTGCGCGGCACGGGCCAGGTTGAGCACAACATGGTGACCGACCCGTACTCCTTCAGCCTGAGCATGAACAGCATGCGCAGCCAGATCGTTGACTTGAATGATCCCGCGCTCATGCCCGCCGATTGGGACAGCTTCGAGAAGCCTGCGCTCTCCTCGTTCGAGGACATCTCGATCTACGAGCTGCACGTGCGCGATTTCAGCATGAATGACGCCACCGTGCCCGCCGAACATCGCGGCAAATACCTGGCCTTCACCGACAGCGCCAGCAACGGCATGACGCACCTGAGCAGCCTGGCCGCGGCCGGCTTGACGCACCTGCACCTGCTGCCGGTGTTCGACATCGCCAGCGTCAACGAGGATGCCAGCCAACGCCAGGAGCCGGACTGGGCGCAGCTCGCGTCCTACCCGCGCGATTCCGATCAGCAGCAGGCGATCATCGGCCCGCTGCGCGACCTGGATGGCTTCAACTGGGGCTATGATCCGTATCACTACACCACCCCGGAAGGCTCCTACGCCAGCGATCCGGATGGCACGGCCCGCATTCTGGAATTCCGCCAGATGGTGCAGGCGCTGAACGAGGCCGGCCTGCGCGTGGTCATGGATGTGGTCTATAACCACACCAACGCCAGCGGCCAGAACGATCGCTCCGTCCTCGACAAAATCGTGCCTGGCTACTACCATCGCCTGAGCGTGCTGGGCAGCGTCGAAACCAGCACCTGCTGCCAGAACACCGCCAGCGAATTCAACATGATGGAAAAACTCATGGTGGACTCACTGGTGACCTGGGCCACGCAGTACAAGGTGGATGGCTTCCGCTTCGACCTGATGGGCCACCACATGAAGAGCAACATGGAAACGGTGCGCGATACCCTCTGGGCGCTCACCCCTGACCAGAACGGCGTGGATGGCGCCAGCATCTACCTCTACGGTGAAGGCTGGAACTTCGGCGAAGTCGCCAACAACGCCCGCGGCGTCAACGCCACCCAGATCAACATGGCCGGCACCGGCATCGGCAGCTTCAACGATCGCCTGCGCGATGGCGCTCGTGGCGGCGGCCCCTTCAGCCCCCTGCAACAGCAGGGCTTCATCAGCGGCCTCTACTACGATCCCAACGACGCCGACCAGGGCACGACCGACCCGCGCGCCAAGCTGTTGCACTACATGGACTGGGTTCGCATCGGCCTGGCGGGCAACCTGGGCGCGTTTACCTTCATTGACAAGGATGGCAACCTGGTGCGCGGCGACCAGATTGACTACAACGGCTCGCCGGCCGGCTACAACGCCGACCCGCAGGAGAATATTGTCTACGTGTCGGCCCATGACAACGAAACCCTGTTCGATGCCATTCAAGCCAAGGCCGCCATCTCCAACAGCATCGAGTCACGCGTCCGTATGCAGATGATGGGCCTCAGCCTCACCAGCCTGGCGCAGGGCGTCCACTTCTTCCATGCTGGCGATGATCTGCTGCGCTCGAAATCGCTCGACCGCAACAGCTACAACTCCGGCGACTGGTTCAACCGCCTGGACTTCTCCTACCGCGACAACAACTGGGCCGTTGGTTTGCCGCCCGCCGGGGACAATCAGAGCACCTGGGCCATCATCGGGCCGCTCTTCCGCAACCAGGATCTGCGCGCCCATGGCCGTGACATTGTGGCGACCGCGGATCATTTCCAGGAAATGATGACCATCCGCAACAGCTCGGCTTTGTTCGACCTGGCGACCGCGGATGATGTGATGTCACGCGTCACCTTCTTCAACACCGGGCCGGACCAGACGCCCGGCCTGATCGTGATGTTCATCGCCGATCGTGTGGGTGGCGCCAATCTTGATCCGTATCATGACAGCGTCGGCGTCTTCTTCAACGCCAGCGATGAGGCTCAAGCCTACCAGATGCCGACCAGCAGCGAGTATCACCTGCATGAAGTGCAGGCCAACTCGGCCGATCCGATCGTGCGCACGGCGACGTTCGACCGGAGCACAGGCACCTTCTACGTGCCGGCGCGTACCACCGCCGTCTTCACCGCGTACGATCCGCCGGCCATCGAGGCCAGCATCGAGGTGACTCCCACCACCGCGCTGGTCGGCAGCACCGTGGATGTGCAAGTACGCAACCGCAACATCGGCGGCCCCGGCCAGGGCCTGCTCCACCTCGTGCCCCTGAACACGAACCTGGTGCGCTACCAGGACGGCAGCGTCTACGGCGGCGCCATCCCGGTTACACTGCCAATGGGCGAGGCCCTGCGCATCTACCAGACCCGGGGCTTCCAGGCACTGCTGAGCCAGATGCCAGCCACGGGTGATGTGGTAGCCATCGCCTGGCTGGGTAACCAGGACATGGGCCAGGAAGTCCGCTTCGGCTTCAAGGTCACAGTGCAAACCGCGGCCGCCGGCCAGTCTGTTACCTTCGACGATACGGTGATGTACCAGAACCAGGTCCTGGCCACCGCCACCGCCAGCGTCACCGTCCCGCCGCTCAACGCCTATGAAGAGATTCTGCAGGATGGGCTTAACGGCTACGACGGCACCGGGGATGTCTTCCTGGACGCCTGGTCGCCTGACACCAACTACGCGGGCAGCAAGTGGATGATCATCCGCCAGCCCAACACCCGATCGGTGCTGGTGCGCTTCAACTTGGCGCACATCTCCCCCTACGCCCTGGTGGGTCAGGCGCAGATCGGCTACTACGTCACCTACGCGGCCGGCAATCCGGTCACGGTGGACGCCTACCAGGTCTACAGACCGTGGGTTTCACACAAGGCCACCTGGAATCGCGTCAACCGCGATGACCTGTGGCAGACGCCGGGCGCCAACGGCGTGGACGATCGCGCTCAAACCGCCACCGACAGCGTGACGTCCAGCAGCGCCGGGCATTGGATCTGGTTCAACGTCACCGACCTGGCCCAGGGCTGGGTCGCCAGCCCGGAGGCGAACAACGGCGTCCTGCTCAAGGGCGTGGGCACGGCCAATGCCGAACTGATCGTGGCCGGCTCGAAGAGCCTGAACCCCACCTTCCGCCCGCAGATTCGTTTGATCTACCAGGCGCCCTGACACCTGCGAGCACTCTGAGGCTGGGCGAACGCCCCGCGGCAGCATGCACACGATGCGCTGTCGAGGCGTTCGCTCAGTCAGACGATTCTCTGCGCCAATGTCAGCGTTGTCTGAGAACTCACCTTGTCCATTTCATCTGTCCGTTTCCTCAACCTGCTGGTCTTCACGGCCGGCCTGGTAACGCTAGGGGTCGAGCTGGCCGGTTCACGCCTGCTCGACCCCTGGTTTGGTAATTCCCTCATCGTTTGGGCCAACCTGATCGGGCTGATTCTGCTCTATCTGGCGGCCGGCGCCTGGCTGGGCGGCCGCGTGGCGGACCGCTCGCCGCACGCCGAAACCCTCTTCCGCCTGACGGCCTGGGGCGCAGGCGCGGTCGGCCTGATCCCGGTGCTCAGCCGCCCGCTGTTAGCCCTGGCCGCTGATGCCTTCGACGCCTACGACGCTGCCCTGCTCATCGGCTCGTTCCTGGCCGTGCTGGCCCTCTTTGCGATCCCGGTCATCCTGCTGGGCTGCGTCACCCCCTTCGCGCTGCGCCTCGTGCTGACCGATGTGCAGCACAGCGGGCAGACGGCCGGCCGCCTGTCGGCGTTGGCGACGCTGGGCAGCATCAGCGGGACGTTTGGCACGGTGCTCCTGCTCATTCCCAACGTCGGCACGCGCCGCACCTTCTTCCTGCTCAGCCTGCTGCTGCTGGGCCTGGCGCTCGGCGGCCTGTGGCACGCACGACGACGCCCGCCCTGGTCATACATCATCCTCTGGCTGCTGATCCTAACGCTGGCGCTGCAAAACCCGGGCGCCGTCAAGTCACAGACCGATCTTAGCGGCGGGGGAAGCGTAGAATTTGAAACGGAGTCGGCCTACAACTACATCCAGGTGTTGCAGCGACAGGGTGAGGTGCTCCTGAAGCTCAACGAGGGGCAGGGGATTCATTCGGTCTACCGGCCTGGCGGCGGCCTGGCCGATGGTATCTGGGATTACTTCTTGCTGGCCCCGTTTTTCAGCCCGACGCCGCATGACCCGGCTGATGTGCAGCGCATGGCGCTGATTGGCCTGGCCGGCGGCACCATCTCCAGCCTCTACAGTCAGGTCTACGGGCCGCTGCCCATTGATGGCGTGGAGCTTGACCCGGCCGTCATCGCGGTGGGGCGCCGTTGGTTTGGCATGAACCAGCCCAATCTCAACGCGGTGGCCCAGGATGGTCGCTATTTTCTGGCCCACACCGCCGCACGCTACGATGTCATTGCGGTTGATGCCTACCGTCCACCGTACATCCCCTTTCATCTGACCACCGTGGAGTTTTTCAGCAGTGTGCGTGAGCATCTGACCCCCAACGGCGTGGTTGCCATCAACGTGGCGCGCACCGACGACGACTATCGCCTGGTGGACGCGCTGACGGCCACGCTGCACGCGCTTTTTCCCAGCGTCCTCATCATCGAAGAGCCGACCAACGGCGCGACCCTGGGCAACAGCCTGGTCATCGCCAGTCAACAGCCGGTCACGCTGGCCGATTGGGAGACCAACACCGCTCGGCTCACCCATCCCCTTCTCGTGACCGTGGCCCAGCGCGCCCGCGGGCATGTACGCCTCGCGCCGGCCACAGCAGCGGGCAAGCCGTGGCGCGATGACCTGGCGCCGGTCGAACAGACGATGCATGGCCTGATCCTGCGCTTTCTGCTGGCAGAGTAGGCGCGTGAAACCGAAATGGGTCTTGCTTCGTTGTGGTCAGGGATTGTTGCGTCTGAGTCAGCGGTCGGCGTCGAGGAAGCAAAGCACGCTTTCGCTGACGCCCCAAGCCAGGCGCTCCTGCTGCGTGGTCAACAACTGGCGGTCGCCGCCCAGAAAACCAAGCTCCAGGATCACCGCAGGCGTGGCCGCGGCGATGCGATTGAAGGCGTAGTATTGCGTCATGTTGTGGCTGATCGAATTGAGGTGTTGCGGCAGGCCGCTCTTTTGACCGTACTCGCGATAGACACAGCGCAGGAACTTGTCTTCCAGCAGCGGCTGCGCACTCTGTTCCGAGCGGGCCGCCTTGTAACCGCTCAGCGCGACGCACGAATCGGCGTGGATCGAGATGAAGGCGTCGGCCTGATAGCCATCCAGGCGGGCATCCTTTTCGGCCAGAATATCTACGCTGGCGCCGGCCTGGGTCAGGCGCTCGGCCACCAGGCGGGCCACGGCCTGGGTGATCTGGGTCTCCTGCAAGCCATCGTCGCACACCGCGCCCGAATCGTAGTTCATGTGCCCGGCGATGATGCCCACCGTCTTGCCCGCAACCGCGCGCAACGGGCGCTGGCGCGGGACGCGGTTGGGATCATCCCAGGGCCAGGCAAAACCGGCGGCGCTGCTGCGCCAGGAGAGCCAGCCGGCCACCAGCAGGATGACCAACGTGAGCAAGAAGGCGGTGCGCTCAAGGCGCTTGACAGTAGATCGGCGCATAGATGATTCAGGTTTAGCGGGTATGATAATGGCACGGCCCCATTTCGGCAAGCGCAGCGAGCGGTGATTGCAGGCAGGGCATTTGACAAACCCAAAGGGGCCGGGTATAGTCAGCGCGTGCAGCTATACTGCAAGCGATGAACGAGACGCGAGATAGCGGAGGATCAAACAGGCATGGTTGAACTGGGCCAATGGTTGCGTGAAACCCGTGAGACCAAGGGGCTGAGTCTGGCCCAGGTCGAGGGCGCCACACGTATCCGCCAAAAATACCTGGCTGCCCTGGAATCAGGGGAGCCAGAAGAACTGCCCGGCGATGTGCCCACGCGCGGGTTCCTCCGTAACTACGCCACCTTCCTCGGCCTGGATGCCGATGAGGCGGTACGCCGCCTGGGCAAACCCCGAGCCGAAGTCATGCAGATCGCCAAAGTGGCCGAACAGGCCATGGGGCCACGTGCGGTTGACTATCGGCCCATAGAAGTTGAACTACACCATGAATCGCCGTTCACCGCGCGCTGGTTGGCCATTGGCCTCCTGATCGGCATTGCGCTGGTGGCCCTGGTGCTGGGCGTCTGGGCGTGGCGTACCAATCCCCAACTGCTCTCCGGCCTTCTGGCGCCGCTCAGCACGGCGACACCCACGAGTACCGCCACCGCACCGGCCAATACGACCGCCCCAACGGCCACGCCCGACATCTACCGCATCACAGCCACGCCAACGGCAGGCATCTTCCTGCTGCCCACTCCCACCCCCACGGCAACGCCCATCTCCACGGCGGCCCCAACGCCCACCATGACCCCCCCCACGACGGAAATGGAGGTGGTGGTGCGAGCCGTGCAGCGCGCCTGGGTGCGCGTGCTGGCCGATGAACAGGTAGTCCTGGAGAAGGTGCTGGAGGCCGGCAGCGAGCAGCGCTGGCAGATACAATACAGCTTCGTCCTGCGCACAGGCAACGCAGGCGGTGTCGAGGTCACCATCAACGGTGAGGCGCAGGGCGCCCTGGGCAGCCTCGGCGGGATCGAAGAATGTACCTGGACCCTGGCGGATGGATTAGTGTCGCGGCGGTGTGGCAATGATGGCGACAGTACCGTGACCTCCAGCGTGACAGTAACCGCTACATCCATGACGCCTTCGCCGACCAGCGTCACCGGCGCCTCAACGCCGGCTGCCACCGCAACGCCCGGTCGCACGCCCACGCCTGGGCAATCCTCCAGGCTGATGCCGCAGGGGAACCCTGCCCACCCCTGCGCACCCCTGCCCAACGAGATAATGAGTACGCTGTGCTGACCTATTATTTACTGACCCTCGGCTGCCCCAAAAACCAGGTTGACAGCGAAGGCATGGCCATGCTGATGCTCCAGCGCGGCTATGGATCCACGGCGAATCCGGACCAGGCTGATGTGCTCATCGTCAACACGTGCGGTTTTCTGGAGGCGGCCAAAGAAGAATCCATTGCCGTCTTGCGCGACCTGGGCAAGCACAAACGCCACAATCAGGTGTTGATCGCGGCCGGCTGCCTGGCGCAGCGCAATGGCGCCGAGATCGTGCGCCGCGTGCCGCGCGTGGATGGCCTGCTGGGCACCCGGCGCTGGCTGGAAATTGTGCAGATGGTGGAAACGCTGCGCGGCGGACGCAATCGCCGCGGCCAGGGGCGCTACGAGTTGGTAGGTGATCCTGAAATCCCGCAGCCTGACGCCACCCCACGGCCCGGCGTGGTGGCGGGCAGCGCCTACCTGAAGATCTCCGATGGCTGCAACGCCCCGTGCGCCTTCTGTTCCATCCCTTCCTTCAAGGGCGGTCTGCGCAGTCGCCCCTTTGCCGGTATCGTCGCGGAAGCAGAGGCGCTGGCCGCGGCCGGCGCGCGTGAGCTGATCGTGATTGCTCAGGATTCCACCGACTACGGCCGCGACCGCGGGGAAGCCAATTCCCTGCCCGCCCTGCTCAACGCCATCTGCAATCGGGCCGCGGGCCTGCGCTGGCTGCGCCTGATGTACGCCTATCCGGGGCATGTCAGCGATGAGTTAATCGAGATGATGGCGAGCCAACGCACCATCGTGCCCTACCTGGACATGCCGTTACAGCATGGGCACCCGGACACCCTGGCGCGCATGAAGCGGCCCAGCAGCAGTCAGTGGGTGACGAAGACAGTGGGCAAGCTGCGCAGCGCCCTGCCTGACCTGGCCCTGCGTTCGACCTTCATCGTCGGTTTTCCTGGCGAAACCGAGGCCGAGTTCCAGGGCCTGCTCGACTTCGTTCACGAGGTGCAGTTCGACAAGCTGGGGGTCTTTACTTTCAGCCCCGAACCGGGCACCCCGGCCTTCGATATGCCCAACCAGGTGCCGGCCGCACTCAAAGAGGAACGCCGCCAACGCCTGATGGCCGCGCAGCAGCCCATCTCCCTGGCCCGCAACCAAGCCCAGGTGGGACGGGTGCTCGACGTGCTCATCGAAGGCTTCGACAATGGGTATAGCGTGGGTCGCAGCTATCGCGACGCACCTGAGGTGGATGGACTGGTGCTTGTACCAGGCACCCGGCCGCACCCGGTTGGAGAAATGCTGCCGGTGCGAATCAACAGCGCTCTGGAGTATGACCTGGTGGGCGAGGCGCTCGGTGAGTTGGTGCTCCGGTAGTGACGAAACCGCTCAATCGCCCAACAGCCTGGCCAGGAACCCCTTCGATCGGCTATCGGCCACGGATCGCGGCGCGGTCAGCGTGCGCAACTGGGCCTGCAGACGCTGCACCTGCTCCAGCAGCGTGTTGACCGCCGCTTCGGCCGCCTGCATACGCGCCTCGACGCCCTCACGCCGCGCTTCGTCACGCCGTCGCAGTTCTGTCAAGTCACGCTCCAGTGACAACATGCGGTCGCGCAGACGCTGATTCTCCGCCTTCAGGTTGAAGTTGTCTTGCACCACCACGCCGATCAGGTCGCGATTGGCCTGTTGGCCGTTCAAGATCGCGCGCTGGGCGTCGGCCAGGCTGCGCAGGCTGGCAGCCACAACCATGACCGCTGCTTCTGGCCCCGCGGTCATGACGGCAACATCCTCGGCATCAGCCTCAGTCGCGGTCAGCAATTCGGTTGACAGGTCGGCGTCTGCCAGCGATTCACTCATGCTACTTGTCCATCACCCGGTAGGTGCCATCCACCACGCGGCCCTTCGTCTCCGCGCCGCTGCCCGGCGTACTGGCGGCGTCGCCAGGGCCGGCGCTGCTGGCTGGTGGTGTCTGGCCCCGATGGAATGCCACCACCTCCGGCGGCGCCAGCATGACAAACAGGCGCATGGCGATCAACACAATGGCCAGGTCATCCAACTGCCCGAGGACCGGCACCAGATCAGGGATCAGGTCAATGGGGAAGATGGTATAGGCCAGGGCCATCAGCGGCAAGAGTAATTTCGTGGAAGCAGGCACGCGCCGATCCAGGAGCAGCTTCCACACCAGGTTGAGTTGTCTGAGCAGGTCGGCCAGCAGGCCTCTGCGATCGTTGGTCTGATTCATGTGATTCCTCACAACATGATCTATCTGTTATAATACCCCTCTGCGTCGCCTTATTGTAATGCCAAGTGCGGCAAATGCCAAGCGGCCTGGCATACAAAACGCGGCGATCTTCAGCAAAAACGCCGGGCGGGCGATTTTCTGCGGGGTTGACCGATGCGCATGGCGTCCGAATAATGCTTACTCTGACCCAAACCTTAACCGATTACCCGGTGTCGCTCCTGCGTGCCATCGCCGATGCACGCGGGCTTCAATCGTTAGTACACGCCGCCACACCGGCCGCGTTGGCCGTGGAGTTGAGCGCGGCGTTGGCCGATCCTGGCTCGATTGTGGATGCGGTGGAGCGGCTGCCGGAGACGGCGCAGACGCTGCTGGCGGCGCTCGTGCAGGCCGGCGGCGCGATGACTGCGCCGTCGTTTGCCCGCCTGGCCGGCGAGGTGCGTCAGGGCGGACCGGCCTGGCTGGCGCGTGAACAGCCCTGGCTGGCGCCCATCAACGCGGCTGAAGTGCTCTGGTATCAGGGGCTGATCGGCCGTGCGTTTGCCACGGTCGGCGGCGAAACCGGCGACTTCATCTTTGTGCCGGTTGATGTCCTGGCCTGGCTCCCCAGCGCCAGCGTGACGACCGGCGCGTCGCTGCAATTGCCGCTGGCGCCGGCGCCTGGCACGGTGCATCTCAGCAGCTACCGCCTTGCCCTGGATGCCGGTACGCTGCTGGCCTTCGTGCAAAACAATGAGGTGATGCAGGACCCGACCGGGCGCTGGCGCGCCGCTGATCTGGCGGCGCTCAATCAACAACTGCTGGCGCCGCTGCCCGAAGCTTCACTGAAGGGGGCGGCGGGGGCAGCCGGGGCGGCGGGGGCCGGGGCGGCGGGGACAGCCGGGGCGGCGGATGGCGGCGACGGCCGGGGCGGTTGCGGCGATCGCCTGCCCCAGCCTGGGACAAGCCCTGGGCTGGTGGCGGACGCACGGCGGCCGGCTGCGTCTGCTGGCGACGCCGGCGCGCAGTTGGCTGCAAGCGCCGGCGCCGGATCAAGCCCATGCCCTCTGGCAGGCCTGGCTTGCCTCCACCGAGTGGGACGACCTGCGCCGCGTGCCCGACCTGCGCTGTGAGGGCAGCGGCTGGCGCAATGATCCAGTGGCGACGCGACGCCGCCTGCTGGTCCACCTGGCTACCATCCGCCCTGGGGTCTGGCACCGCCGCGAGGATCTGGTAGCCGCCATACGGCGGCATGATCCCGACTTTCAGCGCAGCGATGGCATCTACACCACCTGGTACATCCGGCGCAGTCACGAATCCACCTACCTGCTGGGCTTCGAGCACTGGGATGAGGTCGAAGGGGCGCTGCTGCGCTTCCTGATCGCCGGTCCGCTGCACTGGCTGGGCGCGCTCGACATCGGCGCATCAGGACACGGCGAAACGGCCGGCGAGCACGGCCCACTGGACACCCTGCGCGTGACGAGTCAGGGCGCGGCCTGGCTGGCCGGTCAACCGCAGCGGGTCAATGCACCGCCGCCCGCTCCCATTCGCGTGGAGGCCGATTTCAACGTATATGTGCCCCACAGCGCGGCCGCGTTCGATCGCTTTCGGGTGGCGCGCTGCACGCAGTGGGAGGCCAGCCAGCCCGATTTCCGCTATCGCATCACGCAGACCGCCCTACGCCGCGCCGCGGCCGGCGGCATCACGGCCGGCCGCGTACTGGCCTTCCTGCGCGCGGTCACCCAGGGGCATGTGCCGGCCAACGTGGCGCGGGCACTGGAAAATCTCGAAAGCTAAAATAAAGGTAACTATTCAGGTACCTTGCGCCGACTACAGCCGCCGAATGAATTCGGGCCGCAAGGGCGTTCCGCCGCCAGGTCGGCCTGCGCCGACCAGCATCGCGTCCACGCAGGTGGACGCCCGGCGGTACGCCCATCAGGCGCGATTTCAATCGCTCTTACAACAGCGCGCCGGCTGAGTAGTTACAAGTAAAGGACGGTTCGATCCGATGGTCTTCTTGCAGTTCGTCCCTTTCATCGCGCTGCTGATCGCGGCCAACCTGGCCGAGCACAGCGCCGGCTGGCGCATCCTCACCTACCTGTTGGTGACGCTGCTCAATATCGTCATGATTCTCTTCAGCTTCATCTGCTTACTCATGCCGGCCATGCTGGCAACGCAGGCGGACAATCCGCTCAACGACCTGCCCTTCCAGCCTCACTGGACTGCGCTGGGGCTTTGGCTGTTGGCAACCGGCCTGCTCGCCTTCCTGCCTGTCATTCCTGCGCTGCGCCGCGGCCTGGCCCGCCTCCTGCCGGTCAACCCCGCGTCGGTGGTGCATGCCACCGCGCTGGTGTTCGCTGTGTATCTGCTCGGCTCCATGCCCATTCAGTTAGCCATGCTGGGCGGCAGCTTGGATTCGCTCTCGGATATGGGCAGCCTGCTCGACATCTCCGCGCTGTGGCAGCAGGGCGCGGCTTTCATCATCATGGGGCTGTTCGGCGTGGGCCTCTGGCTGCGCCGCAGCACCGATGAAGTCACCGATCGCCTCGGACTGCACATGCCCAGCGCGCGCCAGTGGGGCCTGGTCGCCGGTCTGGCCGTCCTCTTCGTCTTGCTCGATCAAGGGGTGGCCTGGGCCTGGGCAAACTTCGATCCGGTCAGTTTCGAGCGCATCGGCAAGGTGTCGAACGCGCTCTTTGGCGGCCTGATCACGCCGCTGGGTGCGCTCACCATCGGGCTGTCGGCCGGCCTGGGTGAAGAGTTGATCTTCCGCGGTGCGCTGCAGCCGCGCTTTGGTCTGATCCCCACCTCGTTTCTGTTCGCGGTCATCCATGTGCAGTACGGCCTTAGCCCCGCCGTCGTGCAGGTTTTCGTGCTGGGCCTGGTCCTGGGCATCATCCGTCAGCGCGGCAACCTGACCATGTCCATCGCCCTGCACACGCTCTACAACACCATCCTCGTCGTGTTGGCCTTGATCATCCCCAGCAGTTGACGGCTCATGAACGCAGACCTGCAGGCACAACTCGATCGGATCGCTGACCGGCTGGGAATCAGCCGGGGGATGACCCCAGGCGCAACAGCGCCGCGCCCCCCTGTCCGGCCATTGGCGACCCCGACCGGCCGCAGCATCGAGATCCTGATCCCCGGTCAGGAGATCGAGACGCCGCACGGGCCATGCTTCGTGCGCGAGGTGGTCTATCCTGGCTCAACGCTGCGCAGCCGCTACGCGCTGGCTGCCTGCCTCGGTCAGCCGCTGGACACGCTGGCCGCCCTCTATCCCGAAGCCAACCTGGACAACTTCGACTTCGCCCGCGCCGCGTTCCTGGACACGGAGACTAGCGGGCTGGGCGGCGGCGCCGGCACCTACGCGTTCATGATCGGCGTCGGCGTCTTCGAACCGTCCTCCGGCCCGCCGGTTAGCCAGGAGGAAGCGAGCGCCCCGGCGCCCCCCGCGTTCAAGGTGCGCCAGTTCTTCATGCGCAGCGAGCGCGAAGAACGCGCCGTCTTACACGCTGGCCGGCGTGCTGGATGCAGCCACGAGCCTCGTTTCTTTCAACGGCCGCGCCTTCGATCTACCGCTGCTGACCAATCGCTTCATCATGCACCGTCAGACCCCGCGCCTGACCACCGCGCCGCATCTCGATCTGCTGCACCCGGCGCGACGCGTCTGGCGCCAGCGCCTGCCCTCCTGCGCGCTCAGCAGCCTGGAAACGCAGATCCTGGGGCTGCGCCGCGATCAGGCCGACGTGCCGGGCTGGTTGATCCCCTCCCTCTACTTCCAGTATCTGCAGACGGGCGATGCCCAGGACCTGGTCGGCGTTTTCTATCACAACCTGGAAGACATCCTCTCCATGGTCACGCTGGCCGCCACGTTGACCCGCCTGCTGGCCGATCCGTGGGCCGGCGAGACGATCCACGCGCTCGACATGGCGGCCCTGGGGTACACCTACGACCAGGCCGGGCGGCCCGCGGAGGCCGAGCGCGCCTATCGCGACGCGCTCTCGCATCCGCTGCCGGACGACGTGCGCCTGCAAACCTACAGCCGGTTGGGGCAACTGCTCAAGCGGTTGCAGCGCCTGTCCGAAGCTGCGGAAACCTGGCAGGACTGGATCACGCACGTCACGCGCAGCGCAAACGTCAAGGATCTGGAGCCCTACGTGGAGCTGGCGAAGTACCACGAGTGGCACGCCAACGATTGCACGGCCGCGCTGATGTGGACGCGTTGGGGTGAGCATGAAGTCGAAGCCTGGCCGCGCTCACCCGCGCGGCGGGAAGCGCTGGCCGGCTTGCAGCATCGGCATGAGCGCTTGCAACGCAAGCTGCAGGGCAAAGAAGGAGCGTAGAAGCGAGACTGATAGAAATACAAGGTCGTGCCGCCCACCGTGCGCCCAGCTTTCTCTGCCACGAATTTCACTAATTTGCACGAATCAAGCTTCTGTCTTCGTTTCGATTCGTGCAATTCGTGGCCGAAAATCGGGCCGATGGTCTCCTTGACCCGGTTGCCGTCCGCGTCGTACACATAGCTGGCCGTGACGCCCCCGCCGCTGATGCCGATCAGCCGGTTCTCAGCGTCGTAGGTCAGCGTGACATCTTGACTGCCATCGAGGCGCCGTGTTGTACCACTTCTGCCATCTTTGAGTTTCACTCCAGAAATTGTCTCAAGCAAACTCGGAAACCAAACCATGGACACTTGGCATCTGGTATCTCCGCACCGCGACATGCGCAACGGTGATCAGTGGCCTCCAGACTGGTCGCCCATGAACTACTTCTTATAGAGCGCACGCCAGCATTTCCTTCTCCAACCCAATCGGTCGTTGGAAACGTTGGGTAACTCGATGGTACATCGTAACACCATTCGAATGTGTTACCATGCATATCACACAAAGTTCGTTGTACTGTGTCTTGCCAACGTAATAGACGCCGCCGTTGCTCTGTACCGTGTCGAGTAACCCCTGCGTCGTGTACGCATAGTGTACCTGCTCGCCAATCTGACTCGCACTGCCGCCGGGGTATTTCATCCACAGCGGTCGATCGGCGGAATCGTAACTCTCGTGCCGATAGTTTTGCACACCACAGAGCAAGAATCCTGTACATCCTGTTCATCCTGTCCAAATCGGCCTGCAGGGTGAGCAGTTACAAAATTCGTGACATTTGCAGCAAAATTCCACCAGCGTGCTCAACGCGACTCTCGCCACGAAAGTTCCGTCAATTTTGCGCGACTCACCGGCGCGTCGTTTGCGGCTTGATAGTGTTATAATGAGACGAAGCGTAAAATATCAGTGAGCGCCGCCCAGCGTTGGGCCTGACTGCACCACGCGGTCATTTCCCACGCCGCGGCGTTTCTTATGCACAGCGGGAGGTTGCCAGTGAACAGACGTGTCGTAGTCACCGGGATGGGAACGATTTCACCGGTTGGCTTGAATGTTCCCACGGCCTGGGAAGCCCTCAAGGCGGGCAAGAGCGGCGTGGGACGGATTACCGCGTTCGATCCATCTCCGTTCAAGACGCAAATCGCGGCCGAGGTCAAAGGTTTTGACCCTACCAAGTTCATGGATACAAAAGAGGCGCGGCGCCTCGATACCTACATTCATTATGCCTGGGCGGCGACCGTCGAGGCCCTGGCCGATTCCGGGCTTGACCTGGCGCACGAGGATCGCGAACGTGTCGGCGTCATCGTGGGGTCGGCCGTGGGCGGCATCGGGACACTGCTCAGCCAGTACGATATCCTGCAGCAGCGGGGGCCGCGCCGCATCAGCCCCTTTTTCATTCCCGCCATGCTGGTGGACAGCGCCGGCGGTCAGATCGCCATTCAACTGGGCATCCGCGGGCCGAACATGGCCGTAGTCAGCGCGTGCGCCACCGGCACCAGCGCCGTGGGCGAGGCGGCCGAAGTGGTAGGGCGCGGCGATGCCGAGATCATGATTGCCGGCGGGGCCGAGGCGGCCGTTGTGCCGCTCACCCTGGGCGGCTTCGATGTGATGGGCGCCATGTCCACGCGCAACGACAACCCCGAAGGCGCGTGCCGTCCGTTCGACGCCAACCGCGATGGTTTCCTGATGGGTGAAGGCTCCGCCATCCTGATCGTGGAGGCGCTCGACCATGCCCTGGCCCGCGGCGCCCGCATCTACGGTGAAATCCTGGGCTATGGCGGCAGCGCTGACGCCTATCACATGGCCGCGCCGGCTGAAAATGGCGAAGGCGCGGTCGTTGCCATGAAGCTGGCGATCCGCAAGGCCGGCATCAAGGTTGAGGAGATTGACTACATCAACGCGCATGGCACGGGCACCCGATTGAACGACAAGGGTGAAACCACGGCCATCAAAGCCGTCCTGGGCGATCATGCCTACCGGGTAGCCATCAGCTCGACCAAGTCCATGACCGCACACTTGCTGGGCGGGGCGGGAGCCTTCGAGGTGATGGTCTGCCTCAAGGCGTTGACGGAAGGCATCATCCCGCCAACCATCAACTACGAAACGCCTGACCCTGCGTGTGATTTGGACTACACCCCGAATGTCGCGCGGCGCTTGCCCATCCATGTGGCGCTGTCAAACTCATTTGGCTTTGGCGGACACAATGCAAGTATCGTCGTGCGTCGCTGGTCGCAGCCAGAAAATGCCGCTGTGACAGGGACGACGGTTGCCTGAGAGGCAAGACCACAAGGAGAATGGATCGCCATGGCCCGCTATGCACAAATCGTCGGTTGGGGTTGCTATGTACCTGAGCGTGTGCTCACCAATCGTGACCTGGAAGGCATCATTGACACCTCCGATGATTGGATATTCAGCCGCACGGGCATCCGCGAGCGCCGCATTGCCACCAACCCGCGGGAGACGACGGCCACGATGGCTACCAAGGCCGCGGCCGCGGCCCTGCGCGTGGCCGGTGTGTCAGCCAACGAGGTGGATTTGATTATCTGCTCCACCTCCTCGCCCGAGCATCAATTTCCGGCCACGGCCTGCCTGGTGCAGGATGCCCTGGGCGCGGAGCACGCGGGCGCATTCGATCTGAGCGCGGCCTGCTCCGGTTTTGTCTACGCCCTGACGCTGGCGCGCAGCATGATCGCCACCGGGGCTGCGCAAAACGTGTTGGTGATCGGCTCCGAAACCCTCTCACGCATCGTGGATTGGAGCGATCGCACCACATGCGTGCTGTTCGGCGATGGCGCCGGTGCGGTGCTCCTAAGCGCCAGCGAGGAGCCTGGCGGCATCCTGGCCAGCGTGCTCGGTTCGGACGGCTCCGGCGGGGAGCTGCTCTCACTGCCGGCGGGCGGCAGCCGCATGCCCACCACGCTGGAGACCGTCACCGGCCGTCAGCATTATGTCAAAATGGACGGCGCCGCGGTCTTCCGCTTTGCCACCCGCATCATGGCCACGGCCACGCGCGAGGTGGTGCAGAAGGCCGGCCTGACCCTGGATGATATTGACCTGATCATTCCGCACCAAGCCAACGCGCGCATCATCGAATCGTCGGTGCATCGCCAACTCAAGATTCCGCGCGAGAAGATCTTCATCAACCTTGAACGCTATGGTAACACCTCCACCGCCTCTATTCCGCTGGCGCTGTGCGAGGCCATCGAGTCGGGTCGCATCAAGAAAAATGACCACCTCGTTTTCGTCAGCTTTGGCGCCGGGTTGACCTGGGCCGCGACGGCGATCAAGTGGGGCGCACCGGTGCCTGTTTCCCAGCCCAAGTGGTGGAAGGAGGCGCAGCGGCAGGGCGCGTACGGAGCGGCGCGCGCGTTCCACGGTGCGCCGTCTGCTGCGTAAGTATGACAGCCTGGCGGAAGATATCCGCGTGTCGGAGATCGAGCTGCCGGAACGGTTCCGCGTGCTGGGCCTGGGCAAGCGCGGGGTCAAGAAGCACGAGCAAAACGGTAACGAGTAGGCCCATGCTGAATCCTGAAGAATTCGAAGCGCTGGTGGTGGAAGCGGTCGCGGGCATGCCAGATCAGATCCTGGGCTATCTGCGCAATGTCGCAATCACGGTCGAGGTATGGCCGACGCCGGCGCACCTGGCTCGCAGCCGCGTGGGGCCAGGCTACACGCTGTTTGGTCTGTACGAGGGCATTCCGCTGATCCGCCGCGACTCCGGTTACAACCTGGTGCCGCCTGACCGCATCACCATCTTTCAGGGGCCAATCGAGCAGTTTTTTCGCACGCCCGAAGCGATCCGCGAACAGGTGCGCAAGACCGTCCTGCATGAAATTGCCCATCACTTCGGCTTCGACGAGCGGGAGATTCGCGATCTCGGCTATTGACACCGGGCGATGGCCGTGGTAAACTTTTCTCGCTTGCAGATGCCCTCGCTAGAATTACGTCTTATCCGTTATCATATCGTGATGGAGTTCATATGACCACGATGACCAAGCCGCGCGATCCTCCCCCACGGCCTGCTCCGCGCAGGGCGCCGACGGCAGCGCCGGCTGCGCCTGACGACAGCCGCTTCATCGTCCACCCGCTCCCCAGCGCCTACCCGAAGCATGGGCCGCCCACGCCAGAGGACCTGGCCGAACTTGCGGCCTGGGAACGCGAGGGTGGCATCGGGGTACTCCCGCGCCTGTTATGGCCCAAGATTGACCATATCATCACCGAGGACGACGAACCCGTGGACAACATCTTCTCCGAAAAGCAGCAGCGACTGTTGACCGAATCGCTCTACACCTCGTGGGCCGGGCCGGGGGAGGGTCGTCCTTTCCTGGCGGCGGCCAATGTGGGGCTTTTTATTACCGTAGAGTTCTCTCCGCTGGTGCCCGATGTCATGCTGGCCGTGGATGTACGCACCCATGCTTTCGATCTGTGGGCCAAGGAGCACCGCTCCTTTTTCATGTGGCACCATGGAAAAGCGCCTGAGATTGTGATCGAGGTGGTTTCGAATCGAGAAGGCGCTGAAAACACGCGCAAGCGCGTCCGCTACGCGGAGTTGGGCGTTTCCTACTACGTCATTTTCGACCCGCTCGATCAATTGGGCGAGGGTATTTTGCACGTTTTTCAACTACAGGGCCGCACGTACGTGGAACTTCCTTCACGCTGGTTTGCCGAGGCGCAGATCGGCCTGACGCTGTGGCAGGGCGACTACGAAGGGGTCACCGCCACCTGGCTGCGGTGGCGTGACGCACAAGGCAACTTGATTCCCACCGGCGCCGAACGCGCCAGAGCCGAACATCAGCGAGCCGAAGCCGAACGCCAGCGGGCTGAGGCTGAACGCCAACGGGCCGAGACCGCACGTCAGCGGGCCGAGGCTGAACGCCAGCGGGCCGAGGCTGAACGCCAGCGGGCCGAGGCTGAACGCCAGCGAGCTGAGACGGCTGAGCAGCAGGCCGCGTTGGCGCGCGACCACAGCGAGCGGCTGCTGGCTCAACTGCGGGCGCTTGGCATCGAGCCAACGAACGGCGATTAGGTGTGCGGGGTCGTATCTCAACGCAGGGACGCCAGGGCGCAGGGGCGCAAAGAACCCCGTTGCGTCCTGGCGTCTCTGCGTCCTTGCGTTGAGAACTTCAACGCACCTCAATCGTCGCTCTTACTGCCAATGAGGGTGATGTTGCAGCCAATCTGGTAGCTCGCCTCCGGATTGTCTGGATTCACGATCTTGCCACTGGCGTAAAAGCCCACGCTGCCCGTCTTGAACTCCTTGGCAGCCCCCACCAGCTCGCCCCATTTTTCGCCGTTTGGCCCAGTGATCGTCAACATGATGACTTTGGGCGCCTTGTCGTCGCGTTTACTTGCCATGTGATTCCTCCCTTTCGGTCACGATGAATGAAATGCCTGGCTCCTGACTTTTCTGCGCGGGTCGCACAGCCAGACCAGGATCGTATGATACCACCAGGGGCGCATGGCACGCAAGGCCGGTCATTCCAAATCAGCAAATCCAAATGGTCCCGGAATCGAGGCTTTAGCCGGTGCAGTTTGCGGCTTTGCTGGCTAAGAAACCGGCTGAAGCCTCCAATCCAGGTCCGATCAACGCCTACATTTGGAATTCCTGGCTGCATGTGGTCGCTGTTTGTCTTTCGTCCAGATTTGACTAAAATAGCACGCCGGACGCCGCTCGATCGGCGCCCTGATTTTTCATGACGCGGAGAAGATAACCATGCCCGATCAGACCCAGCAATCCTATGAGTTTCGTGCGGAGATTCAGCAACTGCTGCATATCCTGGTTCATTCGCTCTACACCGAGCGGGAGATTTTCCTGCGTGAGTTGATCTCCAACGCGTCGGATGCCCTGAGCCGCGTGCAGTTCGAGATGCTCACCAATCAGAGCGTGCTTGACTTAGACGCGGCGTTGGCCGTACATATCACCTTCGATGCCGATGCCAAGACCCTGACGGTCAGCGACAGCGGCATCGGCATGACGCAGGCCGAGATGATCGAGAACCTGGGCACCATTGCCCATTCGGGCGCGGCCGCGTTTCTCAAGCAAGTGGCGCAAGAAAAGCGGCCGCTGACCGACATGATTGGCCGTTTTGGCGTTGGCTTCTACGCGGCGTTCATGGTGGCCGATCGCATCCAGGTTGTCTCGCGCTCCTACCGGCCTGACGCCGAGGCCGCCCAATGGAGCAGCACCGGCGACAATCAGTACAGCGTTGGCCCCGCCGAGCGGCCGGCGCGCGGCACCGATGTCATCCTGCACCTCAAGGAAGACGCCGCCGAATTCGTGACCGCCTGGCGCCTGGAACAGATCATCAAGAAGCACTCTGATTTCGTGGCGTTTCCCATCTATGTGCAGGACAAGGTGGCCAATCAGCGCACGGCTCTCTGGCGCCGCGCCCCGCGTGAGGTGACCGACGAGGAGTACGACACCTTCTACGAGCAGTTGACCCTCGACTTCGAGAAGCCGCTGCGGCACCTGCACTATGTGGCCGATGCGCCGGTGGATATTCACGCGGTGCTTTTCGTCCCGCGTACGCGTGAGAAGGGGATGATGAGCCTGCGCAAGGACTTTGGCCTGAAGCTCTATTCCAGCCATGTCCTGATCCAGGAGTACAACAAGGACCTGCTGCCCAACCATTTCCGCTTCATCGAAGGGGTGCTCGATTCCGAAGACATCCCGCTCAACGTGTCACGCGAGACGGTGCAGGCTAACCGCCTGCTGGTGCAGATTCAGAAGGCGCTGACCGGCCGCCTGGTCAAAGAACTGGGCGCCCTGGCGAGCGAGAAACCGGACGATTACCGCGCCTTCTGGCAGGAATTCGGCGGTTTCATCAAAGAGGGTGTCGCCACCGACATGGCCGGCATGGAGAGCCTGCTGCCCCTGCTGCGCTTTCGTTCCACGCAAGCGCCGGCCGGGGACGAATGGGTGTCGCTGGCCGGCTACGTCCAGCGCATGCAACCCGAGCAGAAGGAAATTTACTACATCCTGGGCGAGGACCTGACCTCGGTGCAGCGCAGCCCGCACCTCGATCCGCTCAAACAGCGCCATATCGAAGTGCTGACGCTGGTGGAGACGGTTGACAGCTTCATGATGGTGGCCCTGCGCGAGTTCGACGGCAAGCCGCTCAGGAACGTGGATAACGCCGATCTCGATCTGCCGCCGCTGCCGGAGCAGACAGATGAGCCGGCCGACGATGCCATGCCCGATGCCGACTTCGACCGGCTGCTGGCCCGCTTTACGGAGATTCTGGGCGATCGCGTGCAGGGCGTGCGGGCGTCGAAGGCGCTGAGCAGCAGCCCCTGCCGCCTGGTGTCGCCCGAAGGCGCCATGAACCAGGAGATGCAGCGCGTCTACAAGCTGCTCGATCAGCCGTTTACCGCGCCCAAGAAGGTGCTGGAGCTGAACCGCAGCCATGCCCTGGTGCAAGACCTGGCCTTCCTGGTGACGGCCGACCGCCAGGCTGACCTGATGCGCCTGGAGATCGAGCAGTTGTACGAGAGCGCCCTGCTGCAAGAGGGCATCCATCCGAACCCGGCGGCGTTGGTCGCGGGGATTCAGGAACTGCTGGGCCATGCTGCGCACGCCGCGCGGCAGGTCGAAGGCGGGGCAGGCTGATGCCTGGCCGCGATCTGCGCAGCAAAGGAAACGGGCAGCCCGCATGGATGCTTTCAGCCTGAGCCATTGGATCATCCTGTTCCTGGCCGCGGCCGGGGCCGGCGCGGTCAATGCCATTGCCGGCGGGGGGACGCTGATTTCGTTCCCCACATTGACCGCGCTCGGCCTGCCGGCCGTAACGGCCAATGTCACCAACACCGTGGCCCTGACGCCCGGCTATCTGGGCGCAACGCTGGCGCAGGCGCGTGATCTGGCCGGGCAAGCGCGGCGCGTCTGGCTGCTCGTGCCGGTTGGCGCGCTGGGCGGGCTGCTCGGCGGCCTCCTGCTGCTGTGGACCAGCGAACGGCTCTTTCGCAACCTGGCGCCCTATCTGATCCTGCTGGCTTCGGGGCTGCTGGCCGCGCAACCCCGTGTGCGCGCCTGGGTGGCAGGCCGCCGGCGAGATGCCGCGGCGCCGCGCCATCCCGCCTGGGTGGCCGCGCCGATCTTCACCGCGGCCATCTATGGCGGCTATTTCGGCGCCGGGCTGAGCGTGATCATCCTGGCCGTGCTGGGCGTCACCCTGGACGATGATCTGACGCGGCTCAACGCGCTCAAGCAGGCCATTGCCTTTGCCGTCAATGTGGCCGCGGCCCTCTTTTTCGTCTTCTCCGGCCGCGTAGTCTGGCCGGTTGCGCTGGTCATGGCCGCCGGCGCCATCGCCGGCGGGGTCATCGGCGGCCGCGTGGCTGGACAGATCGCGCCGGCTCTCCTGCGCCGGCTGGTAGTGACAATCGGCCTCAGCGTGGGGCTGTATTACCTGGTGGTGTGAATGGAGGAGTTCTCTTGCTGCTTGTCAATAATCTGATCAAATCGTATAACAATACGCCGGCCCTGCGTGGCGTCAGCCTGGAGGTGCCAACCGGCGCCGTGTTTGGGCTGCTCGGCCCCAACGGCGCGGGCAAGTCCACCCTGCTCAAGTTGGTCATGGGTTTCGTAACGGCCAACAGCGGGAAGATTCAGTGCCAGGCGCCGCCCCAGCACATCGGCTACCTGCCAGAGCGTCCTGCTTTTCCAGAAACGGCCCGCGTGGATGACTATCTGCGCACCGCCGCCAGCCTGGCCGGGATACACGGTCGCCGGCAGAAGGACACGGTGGCCGGCGCCTTGCATACCGTGGGCCTCAGCGACATGGCTGGCCGGCGTATCCGCACCTGTTCCAAAGGGATGCGTCAACGCCTGGCGGTCGCGCAGGCGCTCATCGGCGATCCCGCCTTGCTCCTGCTCGACGAGCCGGCGGCCGGGCTGGATCCGACCGGCCAGATACAGATGCGCAACCTGATCCTGGCGTTGCAGCAGGCCGGCCGCACCGTGGTGCTCAGCACGCACCAGTTGAATGAAGTGACGCAGATTTGCAGTCACGTCGCCATCCTCAGCGCCGGCCGCGTGACGCGCATCGGCACCCTCAACAGCGTGCTGCTGGCCGAGCCGCACGTGCAGATCAAGGTGGATACGCTGACACCGGAGCTTGCGGTTGGCCTGCGCGACCTGGCGCCCGGCATTGCCGTAGAAGACAACCGCATCACCCTGGTGGGCGCAGCCATCGAGCAGAAAGCCGCTATCTTGCGCCAGCTCCTCGACGCCGGTCTGGATGTGCAGGGGTTGGTGCAGCAGCAGGCCAACCTGGAAGAAATCTATCTGGAGGCGATCCGTTCGTGAGACGCATCTTCACCCTGGCCTGGTTCATCGCCAAAGACTTTTTCCGCTCCTGGCAGAGCTTCGTCCCCCTAACTCTGGCGCTCACCTTTTACGGGCTTGCCTTTCAGTATGGCGCGACGCCCGCCTATTTTGCCGCGGTGACGCCGGTCGCCATGATCGTCATCACGATCGTGACGGTGCTGCTGCTGGCTGGCCGCTGCAACCGGGCGGCGTCCTATCCGTTCATTGCCCGCCTGCGCGCGCGCGCTGAAATGCTGCTGGCCGTGGTGCTGACGGCCCTGGCGCTGACCCTTGTCCTCACCACCCTGGTTACGGGCATGGCCCTCTGGCAGGACAAGTTCACCACGCCGCTGATGGGCCGCGAGTGGGTGCTGCTGGCCTTGATCTGGCCCTGTCTTTTCCTCTGCGCCGGCTTCTTCGGGCTGCTGCTGACCAACCTGACCAGCCGCGGCAGCTCGCACATCATGGTCTACGCGCTCATTGCCGCGTTGGCCGCGGTCTATGACTATCAGTTCGAGCTGACGCAGGCCGGGCAGAATTTTCTACTTGCGGTCTGGCGGCGCATCCTCGACCCGTTCTCGATCACCCTGACGCCGTTCAGCAGCGCCAACCTGCTGCAAGGCGCTCTTTTAGTGCTGGGCTACGCTTTCCTCTGCTTCATCGTCGCGGATTGGCTCTTCGCGCGCAAGGACCTGGTGTGGAGCGAATGAAACAGCGAATGAAACAGCGAATGAAACAACGAATGAAATCGCGCCTGATGGGCCTGGCGGCCGGGTGTCGGCCTGCGTGGACGCGCTGCCGGTCGGCGCAGGCCGACCTGGCGGCTGAACGCCCTTGCGGCCCGAATTCATTCGGCGGCTATAGGCGCCAGGCGCCTGAGCAGTTGCGGCCCTGGTCGAAACCCGCTCAGCGAGGAAGAAACCTATGATCGGCCGGATTCGCGCCCTGGCGCTGGCGTATATTCGCCTTCACGACGAGGTGTTGGTCATGCAAGTGCCGGATATGCCGGCAGATGCCGGGCTTTGCTGCCGCTTGATTGGCGGCGGCATTGAGTTCGGCGAGCCGAGCGAGACAGCCTTGTGCCGTGAGCTGGCCGAGGAACTTGGGGTGACGGTAACGCAGGCGCGCTACCTGGGCACGGTGGAGAACATCTTCACACACCAGGGGCGCCCAGGCCATGAGCTGTGCCAAATCTACACGGTGGAGATCGAGCAGATTGCCGCCCTGCGGGCGCGTGGAGACGCGTTCGAGGTGACGGAGGAGAATCTGACGAACTACACAGCCCTCTGGCGCCCCTGGGACGAATTCGTTTCCGGTCGCGCCACGCTGTACCCGGACAACGTATTACGCCTCTTGCCCGGGGTCTGAAGCGGGGCGTCGTCGCAGCGGCTGCCGCTGGTCCCGGCTGCCTGGGCAGTTACGACGGCGTCAGGAGCAGTTGTCGCCCCAGTAAGCGGCCGCCAGCATCACATCCACCACATCCTGCTCTCCATCCTGATTCAGATCGTAGCGCGGCGTGGCCGGCTGGCCCCAGGCCTGACCCGCCCACTGCACATCGTAGATCGTGACCTGACCGTCTCCATCGAAATCGCCCGTCAGTTGACACACCGCGCCGTTGGCGTTGATGGTGAACTGGAGCACGCCCTGGTCATCGGCCCGGTACGCGCCGTTGACCGCTGGTGTGAGCTGCACCGTCACCACACCGGCAGCGAAGGTTGTCCCCAGGTTGAAGGCCGCGCCCGGCGTCAGATCCACCAACACGTTCAGGGTGCGCGCGGTCGGCGTGAAGCTGTACGCCAATGGGCCGGCCGGCGGTGCGCCATCGTTGGCAGACGAGAAGAGCAGCAGCCGGTTCAGCGCGGCGTCGGCCACATGCGCGCCGCTCAAGCCACTGCCGCTGACCAGGCTGGTGGTCGGCATGACCGCGGTGGCCGCGGCCGCCGGATGCAGCACCGTCAGGAAAACGTGATTCAGCGCACTGTCGGCCGGTTCCAGGGCCAGCCGCCACTCGCCGTAGGGCACATCCTCGAAGTCATTAATGGGGCGCGGCTGCGGCTCGCTGCTGTCCCAGTGCCAGTCGTAGTTGGCATCGTTGACCCAAAACGCCTTGACGTCACGGTCGCCGATCTTGCGCACATTGCGCGCCGGTGGCAGCAGGAACTTCATGAACAGCTTGCCGTCGCCGTTGACCGCGGTCGCCAGGTCTGCGCCGCTGTAGAGCGTCTCGCCGGGCGAAATCGTGGCCGCGCTGCCGTTGACGGTTGGATTGCCCAGAGTGTGGAAGAGCAACTGCGTCCTGGCGCCGCTGAAGGCTGCCTGCGTCACACCCACGCGATCCAGGATGACCACGTAATCGTTGGCCGTTGGCCCGGCCGTGGCCAGCGGCCGCAGATAGGCCAGTTCGCGCTGGAAGCGGCTGACTTTCGCCACGTTGCCGCTCAGGCCGGCGTCCATCGTCTGGTTGTAGGTCGGGTTGTTATACGCTTTGGTGGCATCGCCCAGGGCATAGGTGAAAGCCGGCGCCGCGCTGAAGCGCACGAGATCGCCGGTGTCGTAATGCACCGCATGTTGATCGAAATAGGTGATGTCGGTTGGCGAACGGCTGGCCGGCGACATGGTGCGTTGACCGCCATCGTTGGACGTGGCATCGGGCCGCGCCGACGAAAAATCTTCCGTGGGGTTGTAAACCACGAGAGTGTTATGCGCCACCGTGCGCACGTAGTAGTTGATGTCGTGGTTGCTCAGGCCATCGCCGCTGTAGACGCCGCTGTCAACCGCCAGGTCGCTGCGCTTGAAGAGGGTGAAGCTGTTTTGATCATAGTGCTGATGGTAGGTAAAATGATCGCCGATCTGAAATGTCAGGTAGGTGGCGGCGGTGTTGGTATCGGCCGCGCCATCCGGCCAGCCGCTGCGCATGAAGATCGTGCCTGTGCCGGGCGCCAGGTGAGTCAGCGGTGTCGGGGTCGTCGCCGCCTGCCCTGGGTTGTACCACAAGAATTCCTCATGGTAGAGAAAGCTCTGTGAGTTGTCCGTGGGCGCCGCGCTCACATAGGCCTGTAACTGCTGCGCCAGGGCATCCTGCGGAAAGCGTTCGATCAGGATCAGGCTCATGATGCGCTCGTAATTGGCAATGCTGCCGCGGTTGCGCTCCGTGTCTCCGGTGGAGAGATAGGGGTGGTAGTATTGCCCCCATTGATCGGCCAGGCCCGGCCAGCGGTGCAGCAGCAGGTAGCCCAGGCGTTCTCGATACCAGGCGCTGCTCAAGAACAGATCTTCCCCGCTGACGCTGCGCCAGGCCGCCAGAGCCTTGGCGCGCGGCCAGTTGGCAATCCAGTCGTAGATCATGCCCTCCGGCCAGGCGCCGCCCTCCGCGATGCGGTCGAGCAGGGGCAGATCGCTGTCGCGGTAACGATGGTAGCGGAACTCGTCGAGCCATTCCTGGGCGCGTGGGTTATCGCCGTAGGTTGCCAGGCCCATCAGGGCAAAGGAATAGGCGAAGCGCGGCCAGTAATTGCCCCAGCCCGGCGAGTCGTTGCTGTGCGGCGCGTCGCCCCAGGCGTTGAAATAGGCGATGAACGCGCTGCGCTGACTGGCGCTGAGGCGTCCGTAGCACCAATCGTAGACCAGGGCCACGTCGCCGGCCTCGGTGGAATAGGTAGACGGGCTGGCAATGAGCGCCTGCGCCTGACCAATGGCCTGATTGCAGAGACTGGCCGAGTCGGTCAGCAGCCCCACCAACGCGTGCGCGTGCATCTCGCCCGATGGGTCATTGGCCTCCGCCTGCAGTTGCGTCCAGCGCGGGTTGGACGGCACAGCGCGTGCTTGCAGGATCGCCAGTTTGGCCGGATCGAGGTAGATGCGGGGATGCCCGGCCGGAATCGCCAGCAGGCGCAGATGAACCGTGTCCGCGGCGCTGGCGCCCACATCGTTGGTCACGGTCAGCTCAATGTCCCACTCGCCGGGGACATCCGGCGTAAAGGACTGGATGGCGGCCGTGCCGATCAGCGCGCCGTTCAAGGCCGAGCCATACGCGGCCTGGGCCACGCGCCATTGAAAAGTCAGCGTGGCGTTGTTGCCCCCGGGGCGGTCACGGCTGGCCGAGCCGTCGAGGGTGACGGCGCCGCCGTTCCAACTGAGGTTGACCTGGTCCGGCCCGGCCACAGTCCAGGGCGTGTCGGGATTGTAGGTCACGGTCAGGATCGGGCGGTGAGTGGCGTCCGCGGCCTGGCTGCTGACGAAGGTACGCCAGTCGCAATTGCCATCCTGATAGCCGCTGGCATCGCGCAGCACCAGGCCATGGTTCGGCTGTTCATTGCGCACCCAGGCGCGCACCAGGCTGGTGACCGGCCAGGTGTACCAACCCTGGTTGATGATGTCTGCGGCGGCGGATGGCGCGGCCAGGTAATCGCTGCCGGCCGCCATGCCGCGGGCGTTCCACGGCACATCGGCGCCCTGTCCGGGGAAATAGTCGAAGGCGTTGTCGCCGGTGGCGCCGTGTTTGCCAGCCGCATTGATGGGCGATTCCACCTGGTTGCCTTCGTCCCAAGCGCGCAGAACCTGGAAAAGCTCCGCGCGGCGCACCCACGGCGCGGTCACATTGCAGCCGGCCGGGGTGGTGTTGACCAGGGCCAGCGTGGCGCTCAGGATGGCGCTGTTGGGCGTGATGCTGGTCAGATCGAAGGCCAGGAGCGGGTTATCGCCATCGTTACGTGACAGGGTCAAGCCATCGTTTTGGCCGTAGTTGACCGTGTGCTGCGGCGGCGTGTCCCAGTCCAGCGAACTGACCCAGGTGTCGCGCACGCCGGTATAGCCGTCGAGGCCCTGCTGGAAGACGGTGGTGATGATGGTGTGTGGGGCTGCTTGCGCTGAGGCGGGCTGACTGGCCGGCGCGGCCGCGGCGGTCAGCAGGACGAGGGTCACGAGGGACAGGAGGGGCGTGAGGCGAGTTGCAGCAGTCATCGTATTACCTCCGTTGCGTATTGGCGTCTGGCAATGCGTAACTGCTGGGTCTGCCTGGAATTCAGACAGGATTCACAGGATTGACAGGATATTCGAACTCTCGTGGCGGTAGTTTTGCACGCCACAGAGCAAGAATCCTGTTCATCCTGGTCAAATCAACTTGCAGGGTGAGCAGTTCCACTCTCGTGCCGATAGTTTTGCACATCACAGAGCAAGAATCCTGTGCATCCTGTTCATCCTGTCCAAATCGGCCTGCAGGGTGAGCAGTTACCCCGTCGGGCGCAAACTGCATGGGTTTTGTGCGCCCTTGACGAAACTCCTCTGCGGCTTCGTGAGCCAGCGCACTCAATTTGTCGCGCGAATCGGCAAACTGCTGATTCCATCGCTCTTCGTCCGCACGGATATCGGCGTGTGTCGCGCCAAAGATGTCGGTCTCAGGTATCGGTACGAGTGGTTGATATTCCAAAAACAGGTCGAAATCGTATACGCTGTTCAAACGTTCCAATGGTAGTGTGGCGAGCAGATTCACCACTTCCTGATAGGTGACTGGCGGTTGTGTCATAGCAAATTTCGACATAAGTAACGTTTCGCCTCTCTCGTAATCATCAGACCATTCTTGATAATGAGCACCGCGTTGATCTCACTTTTACAGGTCAGCAGCTAAGTCCTCCAGAATCAGGAGGAAATCTCGGTTCACGCGACAGCAAACTCGGTGTACTGACGCTTGAAGGGGGAGTGAAAGCCGAGGACGATCTGATCTTTTGGAATGCCCAATTCCATTAACTCGCCAGCAACGCCGTTCTCGGTCCAATCTTCTTCGATCCAAATTTTCCCATCACGGATACGCAGATGAAATACGACGGAATGGACTCGCCGATTACCATCCCAACCAATCGCCAGCAGAAGATAACTGTTGTTTGCTGCATCGCAAATAGCTAGCCGTTCAATTTCGCCATGGCTGTATCCAATCTGCGCATGGTCGTAGAGCACTTGCTTGATAATGCGCCGGTAGTCAGCTTGTCTATCCATGCGACAATTCCTTCATTCTTTGATCAGGGCGTTTCTGACACGGTTAGTCTTGTGGCTGGTCATGAGCGACTGTTGCTCGAACGCGGACGTGCAACCAGATAGTCATCAATCCGCAGTTCATCATTGATGGCGCATGTGTCTGGATCCCAGATGACCATCTTCCGATCAGGGCTAATTACGACAGATCCTTCAATTGCTTTATGTTTTCTCTGATGGCGCGTGTCTGATTGAAGACGGCCGAGCCGGCCACGGCCAGGTTGGCGCCGGCCTGCGCGGCCAGGGCGATGGTCTGCGGGCCGATGCCGCCGTCCACCTCGAGGTCGCAGGCCAAACCGCGCTCGGTGATCAGGCGGCGCAGGCCGGCCAGCTTGGGCAGGGTGGCGGGGATGAAGGCTTGCCCGCCGAAGCCGGGGTTGACGGTCATCACCAGCACCAGGTCGAGCAGTTCCCACACGCCATCGAGCAGGAGCGCGGGCGTCGCGGGGTTGAGCGCCACGCCGGCCTGTTTGCCCAGGCCTTTGATCTGCTGCAGGAGCCGGTGCAGATGCGGCGCGGCTTCCAGATGCACGATGATGACATCCGCGCCGGCCTGCGCAAAATCGGCCACGTAGCGCTCCGGCTGGACAATCATCAGATGGGCTTCGATGGGGACGGTGCAGGAACGGCGCACCGCTTCGACGACAAGCGGCCCCATCGTGATGTTGGGGACGAAGTGGCCGTCCATCACATCCACCTGGATGCGCGCACAGCCCGCGGCCTCGGCTTCACGCACCTGCTCGCCCAGGCGAGTGAAGTCGGCGGAAAGGATCGAAGGAACGATGCCAATGGACATGGTAGTACCGGTGCGCCCTCAGAGACAGCGAGCAAGGGATTCTCACACAAGACACGGAGCACGCAGAGAACAAGAATATCTCCATGCCCTCCGTGCCTCCGTGGTGAAATCTATCAGACTTGAACCACGGGGACACGGAGAACGTAACTGCTGGGTCTGCCTGGAATTCAGACAGGATTCACAGGATATTCGAACTCTCGTGCCGATAGTTTTGCACACCACAGAGCAAGAATCCTGTACATCCTGTTCATCCTGTCCAAATCGGCCTGCAGGGTGAGCAGTTACCGGAGAACACAGAGTATCAGAAACTCTCCGTGTTCAGGCGATCTCGCCCGCGTACATTTTCACAATCGTGCCCAGGAACTTCAGTGCATCTTCGGGTGCGCGCTGGAACGCATTACGGCCCATGATCGAGCCGAAGCCGCCGCCGTCGCGAATGGCGCGCACTTCATCGAAGACCTGCTCGTCGCCAGACTTGGCGCCGCCGGAGAAGATGACGATGCGCCGGCCATCGAACGCGCTCTGCACGATGTGGCGCACGCGCTCGGTCAGGGTGGCGCGCGCAATCCCGTACTTCTCGTAGACCTTCTTGGCCTCGGCCTGCTCCAGATAGTCGCTGGGCAGCTTGACCTTGACGATGTGTGCGCCCAACTGGCAGGCAATCTGCGCGGCGTAGGCATCTACGTCGAGTGCGGTCTCACCCTGCTTGCTGAGGTCGCCGCCGCGCGGGTATGACCAGACAACGACCGCCAGACCCACACTCTTGGCCTCGGCGGCCAGTTCACGCAACTGCTCGTACGCTGTGTTGCGGTAGACGGAGCCGGGGTAAATAGTGAATCCGATGGCCACGCAGCCCAGGCGCAGCGCATCATCCACACCAGCGGTGACGGCCGAAATCGGTTCGCTATCGCCGTGCAGCACATCGTGGTTGTTGACCTTGAGGATCATTGGGATGTCGCCGGCATACTCGGCCGCGCCGGCTTCCAGGAAGCCCAACGGGGCGGCGTACGCGTTGAGGCCCGCGTCCACGGCTAACTGGAAGTGATAGAACGGGTTGTAGCCGGGCGGGTTGGGCGCAAAGCTGCGCGCCGGCCCATGCTCGAAACCCTGGTCAACCGGCAGGATGACCACCTTGCCGGTGCCGCCAAGACGGCCGTGATTGAGAATGCGCGCCAGGTTCGTCTTGACACCGGGATTGTCACTGGAATACCAACTGAGGATTTCACGTACTCGGTCTTTCATGAGGAAAATTCGCCTCCCTGCAAGTTCTGCAAATTTGGAAAGATAAGGGCCGCACCCTGCGGCCAAGAAACGTGTGGCACGGCTCGACTAGCGGCCATGCCTATGTGATTACACACAGTATACCACCATTGATAACTTGGCGCCAAACGAACAGCAATTCCAAAATTTGACCGATTTTTTGAACCTCGAAGAACGCAAAGAGCGCAAAGCATGCAGACAGCAAACAGTTTGACCGCCGATTAGGAACCGCTTTGTGATGCAAAGAGCCTTGAGATGTGATATTCCCGGCGCAATTGACGGAGAGGCCGAAACCGGCTAGAATCCCGTATACAATTGCGTCTGCGCACAACCAGAAATCAGGGAGCCCCATCATGAACCTTCAGGCATGGCAAGCCGCCACGCGGCAGAACCTGGCCACGTTGGCCGGGCGTCTGCGCCGGCTGGCGCCCGGCACGCTCTACGGATTCCTCTCGGCCACCACGCTGTTGCCGGTGGTGACCGCAGCCAACCAGGGTGATTTTGCGGCCCTGGTTGCGTTGGGAAGCGTGATCGGTGGCATTGGAGGGGATCTGGTCGCGAATCAGATCCAGGCCTGGAAGGACCGCAGCGAGGCCGAGCTGGCCGCAGAACTGCAGCGGGCCGCCGCCGCTGACCCAGCCTGGCGCCAGGAGTTGGACACGGTCCTGGAGAAGCTAGGCGCGATCCAGACCGTGCAGGAGACGCTCAGCCCGGCCGACCGCACCTGGTTTGGTGAGACGCTGCGACAGGAGCTGATCAGCTTGGGGAACCTAGATCGTTTCCAGGCAACGCTGGTCGCCTCCTCAGGCGCCATCGTCCAGGGCGAGAACAATATCGGCGCGGGCGCCGGAGGCGTGGCTGCACGCGAAATCCATGCCCCCATCACGATTATCAATCAGACCGGACCCGCGCCGGTTGCCCCTGACCCGGCCAACCTGCGCCTGGCCTACCTCAACCATCTCTACGAACAAGCGAACATCCTCTCCCTGGCCGGCATTGACCCCAAGGCGGCCAGCGATGCCGAAGCTCGCCTCAACCTCGCGTCGGTCTATACCGCCCTCCTGACGCGGACTCAGGAGGACGACGCCCTGCGCAGCCAGGCGCGCAAGCCCGACGAGCGCCCCAAACCGCTGTCTGCCCTGGCCCAGCTCAATCGTTACGACCGCCTGGTCCTGCTAGGCGATCCTGGCAGCGGTAAGAGCACGTTCGTCAGTTTCGTGGCTCTGTGCCTGGCCGGTGAAGCCTTGCACAAGACCCAAGCCAACCTGGCTCTGCTGATTGCGCCGTTACCGGACGATGAAGAAGAAGCCAGGCGCCCGGAATCGGAAGAGAAGAAGCCATCGCCCCAGCCCTGGAAGCACGGTGCACTCCTGCCCGTGCGTGTGGTGCTGCGTGACTTTGCCGCGCGTGGCTTGCCTAAGCCGGGGCGCCAGGCCACAGCCACCCATCTCTGGGAATTCATCGTCGCCGAGTTGAACGACTGCGCCCTGCCGGACTTTGCGCCGCGCTTGCGGCAGGAATGGATGGACAAAGGCGGCCTGCTCTTGCTCGATGGCCTGGATGAAGTTCCGGAAGCGAATCAACGCCGCACCTTGATCAAGGCGGCGGTCGAGGACTTTGCCCGCGCGTTTTCGCGCTGTCGCATCCTCGTGACCAGTCGCACCTACGCCTACCAGCAGCAGGATTGGCAGTTGAATGGGTTTCAGGCGACGGTCTTGGCGCCTTTCTCGCCCGGCCAGGTTGGGCGCTTCGTCGAGCGGTGGTATGCGCATATCGGTGAGTTGCGCCACTGGAACGCCGGTGATGCCCAGGGTCGCGCGGAAGTACTGAAGCGTGCCATCGCTGGCAGCGACCGGCTGCGTGCGCTGGCTGAACGACCCCTTCTGCTGACGTTGATGGCCAGCCTGCACGCCTGGCGCGGCGGAAGTCTGCCGGAAAAGCGCGAAGAACTCTATGCCGACGCCGTTGACCTGCTGCTCGACTGGTGGGAGAGCCAGCGAGTGGTGCGCAATCCCCAGGGCCAGGTGGTCGTGATCCAGCCCAGCCTGGTCGAGTGGCTGCGCATTGATCGCCAGAAGATGCGGGCCTTTCTGAACGAACTCGCGTACCAGGCGCATGCGACCCAGGCGGCCCTGGTGGGTACGGCAGACATCGCCGAAAAGGACCTGGTAGCCGGCCTCCTCACGCTCGCCGACAACGAGGTCAAACCCAAGCTTCTCCTGACGCATCTCAGCCAACGCGCCGGCCTCCTACTGCCGCGTGGGGTGGGCGTCTACACCTTTCCCCACCGCACGTTCCAGGAGTACCTGGCAGCCTGTTATCTCACCGATCACGACTACCCCGAACTGGTGGCCGACCTGGCGCGCGGCGACGCCAACCGCTGGCGCGAGGTGGCCCTCTTGGCCGCGGCCAAGGCCGCGCGCGGGACCGCCGTTGCGATCTGGTCCTTGGTGGATGCGCTCTGCTATCGTGCGCCGGACGACCCGGCCTATGCCGCGGCGGATGCGTGGGGCGCACACCTGGCGGGCCAGGCGCTGCTGGAGACGCCAACCTGGCGTCGGTCAGCGAGCGCAATCAGCCCAAGCTGGCGCGCGTGCAGAATGGCCTGGTGCACGCGCTGCGCAGCGACTCACTGCCGGCCCTGGAACGCGCAGGCGCCGGACGTTCTTTGGCCAAACTGGGAGACCCCCGATCTGACGTGATGACGGTGGACGGCATGGCGTTCTGCTACGTGCCCGCGGGGCCGTTCAAGATGGGGGAGGGCAAGGAGCTGCACCCCTGCAACCTGAATTACGGCTACTGGATGGGACGCTATCCCGTGACCAACGCGCAGTTCGCGGCGTTTGTGGCTGCGGGCGGATACAAAGAGGCCGGTTACTGGCCGGAAGCGGAGGTGGCCGGCTATTGGCGCCAGGGCGAATTCAAAAGGCGCTGGGACGAGAGGTGGCGGCGCGGGCCGGCCGCTTACGGCGAGCCATTCACGCTGCCGAATCATCCGGTTGTAGGTGTGACGTGGTACGAAGCGCTGGCCTTCGTGCGCTGGCTGAGTGGACACGCGCGGCAATGGCTGCCGGCGGGATGGGCGGTGCGGCTGCCGAGCGAGGCGGAGTGGGAGAAGGCGGCGCGGGGCGGCGAGGAGATCGTGACATCGCCGGTGATCGGTCGCTTGGGTGCGGGCCTGGCCGCGGCGCCGGAGGTGGTGCGGCAGGCGAACCTGGAACCACGGCGTACCTACCCGTGGGGCGAAGAGATCACGCCAGAGAGAGCCAATTACGACGACACCGGGATTGCCGCGACCAGTGGGGTGGGCTGTTTTCCGTTGGGTGCGAGTCGGTACGGCGTGCAGGAGCTAAGCGGCAATGTGTGGGAATGGACGCGCAGCCTGTGGGGGAACTATCCTTACCCAGGCGATGCGCAGGGCAGGGCGCGACGCGAGAACCTGGCCGCGGGACCAGATGAGTGGCGTATCCTGCGGGGCAGTTCGTATTATGGTAATAGAACAGGCGTTCGGTGTGCTTATCGCCTCAGGGACGACCCGGACGACCTCGGCAGGTTCTTCGGGTTTCGTGTGGTGGTGTCCCCATTATGACTCTGAACGCTGACCCCTCTGACCTCTGTAACTCTGAAAATCTGAAAAACATGGTGGGCCGATTAACATCGGTTGGTTTTCTTGCCGCCAGCCCAGCCAGCGAGGCGACCGGCCAACCAATCCAAAACCGCCGGTAGGCGGCGAAATTTTTTTGCACCCCATTCCCGGCCGCCAGGGCGCCAGCTAGACGCCCTTACGATTCTGACCTATAATAAAGGAGGATGCGCATGAGCTTCCAGCCAACACCGATCTTTACCCGCACCTATGATTTCCTGACCTGGTTGCTGCCGGCCACCAACCATTTCCCCCGCGCCTACCGTCACAGCTTCACCCAGCGCCTGCTCGATGCCGCGTTCGATCTGCGCGAGCGCCTGGAAGAGGCGAACGTGCGCCTGCGCAGCGCCCGCCTGGAACGGCTGGCGCGGGCTGACGAAGCCCTCGCCAAAGTGCGTGTCTATCTCCGCCTGGCCGTGCAGTGGGGCTGGCTCAGCGGCGGACAGTACGCGCATGTGGCGGCCATGGTAGCTGAGATCGGCAGACTGTTGGGGGGATGGCTGAAGATCACCCCGTCCGACTAACCCGAAAATAGCTCTGTGGCGCAATCCGCCGGATTGCAGCGCCCCCCGCCACGGAGGCAAGCCGGCGGCTTGCGCTACATTTTCATCCACGGTTGTGCGCTCCGCGCATGGATAACTAACCCGAAAATAGCTCTGTAGCGCAATCCGCCGGATTGCAGCGCCCCGCGCCACGGAGGCAAGCCGGCGGCTTGCGCCACATTTTCATCCACGGTTGTGCCCCGCGCGCCAAGCGACGCGGGGCCAAACACTGGCAATTCGCAGCCCTTGGGCTGTGGTTGTAGGGGCAGGCTCACAGACAGCGTTCGGTGTGCTTATCGCAACAGGAACAACCCGAACAACCTCGACAGGAACAACGGGTTTCGTGTGGTGGTGTCCACATTTTTCCACGGCCGGAAATGCCCGGCGGGGACGTGCAGCCTTCGGGGGACCACGTCACTTCGGGGCCGAGGCGAAAAATGGCCGAGTCTGCTCCTGGCCGCGCCTGGTTTGCACCAGGCCGGGCACATACCAACGGCCCCGCGCCCTCGGTTCGTCCCTGGCGCGGGGCCACCCGTCCTCGTGAGCGCATGGGCTGAGGCACGCAATGTTCGTTGAGTTATGCGCGTGGGACAATCTTCTCCTGGCCTATCGCCGCGCCGCCAAAGGCAAGCGCGGTCATCCCAACGTCGCCGCCTTCGAGCATGACCTGGAAGGCAATCTTTATCAGTTGCAGGCCGAGCTGCGCGCCATGACGTACCTGCCCGGCGCATACGTCAACTTCACCATTCATGAACCCAAGCAGCGCCTGATTTCGGCCGCGCCCTTCCGCGACCGGGTCGTCCACCACGCCCTCTGCAACCTCATCGAGCCGATCTACGAACGCAGCTTCGTGGTCAACTCCTACGCCAACCGGGTTGGCAAAGGCACGCACCGCGCCCTCGACCGCGTGCAAGCCCTGGCGCGGCGCTATCCGTATGTCTGGCAGTGCGATGTGCGCCAATTTTTTCCCAGCATTGACCACACCCTGCTGCGTGACATGCTGGCGTCGAAGGTCGCCGACCCGCAGGTGCGCTGGCTGATGGACCGTATCCTCGCCGGCGGCGCCGGCGTGCTGGCTGACGCCTACGATATGCAATACTTCTTCGGCGATGACCTGTTTGCCCCGTTGCGTCCGCGCGGGTTGCCCGTTGGCAACCTCACCAGCCAGTTCTGGGCCAACGTCTATCTCAACGGCTTCGATCACTTCGTCGTGCGCCAGCTGCGCTGCCGCGGCTACGTCCGTTTTGTTGACGATCTCCTCTTCTTTGCTGACGACAAAGCCAGCCTGTGGGCCTGGCAAACCGCGGTCGTGGATCGCCTGGCGACGTTGCGCCTCACCATCCACCCTGGCTCGCACCCGCGGCCGGTGGGTGAGGGTATTCCGTTCCTCGGCTTTGTCGTCTGGCCGCACCGCCGGCGCCTCAAACGGCGCAAGGTCGTGGCCTATCGCCGTGTGCTGCGCCGGCTCATCGCTGATTACCGCGCCGGCCGCCTACGGCTGGCCCAGGTCAGCGCCAGCGTGCGTGGATGGGTCAACCACGCCAGCCACGCCAACACCGTCGGCCTGCGCAAGGCCCTCTTCCGCCGCCATCCACTGCGCACATCTCGCCCATCCCCCAAGGAGGTTTCATGAGCCTGGAAATTCTACTGGCCGCCGCTTTGGAGGCCACCCTCAGCTTGCTGGCCGAAGCCGGCTTCGGCGATGCGGTGCGCGACCTCAAGGACCGCCTCGCGCGCACCGACGCACGCCAACGCCAGGCCGCGCTCGAGCGCGCGATGGCTGATGCCATCACGACCGTCGCCGATCCAGACCTGCGGCCGCTCCTGGAGCACCGCCCTTTTCAGGAGGACATCGTCACTGCGCTGCTCGACCCGGAACACCCGCTGGACGTGCAAGCCGCCGCTGCTCTCTTCGGCGACCGTTTCCCCGAGCATCGCCTGGGCCTGCGGCGCTTCTTCACCGCCTTCCAGACCAATCTCCTCCAGGACAAGCTGTGGGGTCCGATCCTGGAACGGGTCCAGGAGTTCCGCTATCGGACCGATATGCAGCAGGCGCTCGAGTCGCGTGGCCTCGCCGCGGCCAGCCTGGTGCAGCGCCTCAACGCCACAGTGACCGGCCCCGGCGCCGCGGCCCAGGGCGACCATCCCGTCGCCGCCGGCGCGCTGGGCGTTGCCGTCGGCGGCGATGTTGGGCGGATCGTGCAGGTCTTTATCCAGCAGGTGAACTTGACGAATCCAGCGGCCGGCGCTGATGCGCAGGGCCAACGCGGCCCGGCCAAGCCCGATCTGCGCGCGCGTTACCTGGAACGTCTGCGGCGTCAGTGCGCGGCTTTGCCCCTGGCAGCCTTGGGCGGCGACGAGGGCGCCGAGGCCGACCTCACCCTCGACCACGTCTACATTGCGCTGGATACCACCGCGCGCGTGCCGTTGACCGCTGACGAGAAGCAAAAACGCGCCGGGGCTGGCGCATCTCGCCTGGGCCGCGAGGATGACACCCGCCCCCTCAGCGCGCTGGAGGCGGCCGGTCAGGCCAGCCGCCTGGTCTTGCTGGGCGATCCCGGCGCCGGCAAGAGCACCTTCGTGCGCAAGCTGGCCGCCTGGCTGGCCGCGGCCAATCGCGGCGAGCCGCCACCCCCAGACATTCCCGGTAACCTCTTGCCCGTCATCGTCGTGCTGCGTGACCTGGCCGCCCGCCTGGCGGGAATCGAAGTGGCGAAGCTGTCTGGCGAACGTCGAGACGAAACGCTGGCCGCGGCCGTGCGCGCGCAGGCCGTGGCCGACCTGGCCCGGCTCGACTGCGCCGGTTTCGCCGCTGACTTGCGCGCCGCCATTCAAGATGGCACGTGCCTGCTGATCCTCGACGGCCTCGATGAAGTCCCCTTTGCCCAGCAGACCCAGGTGCGCCAGGCGGTAGGCGCGGTCATTCAATGCTATCATCCGGCGCGCCTCATCGTCACCTGCCGCATTCGCTCCTACACCGGCGCGGCCGTTCTGCCCAACGTGCCCTCGTTTACCCTGGCGCCCTTCGACGACGAGAAGGTGCGCGCCTTTGCCACGGCCTGGTATAACGCGCAGCGGGAGATGGGCCGCGTCGATGCCGAGCAGGCCCGGCGCAAGGCGGCCAACCTGGCCGAGGCCGCCCTATCAGCCGACCTGCGCGAGCTGGCGGAGAACCCCATGATGCTCACGACCATGGCCATCATCCACCAGCGCGAGATCGGCCTGCCCAAAGAACGGGTGCGTTTGTACAGCCTGGCCGTGGACGTACTGCTGCGCCGCTGGCAGCAGCGCAAAGCCGGCGAAACCGGGCTGACGCCCTCCGCGGCCCTGTCGGCCTTCCTGCGCGATGACCTCAAGCTACGGCTGGTCATGGAACGGCTGGCCTACGAAGCGCACCGGGCCAAGCGCGGCGCCGCGGTTGACCTGGAACGCGGCGCGACGCTCGTCCTGCTCGACCAGGCCGAGTACCTGGGTGACACGAGCCTGGCGGCCGAGTTTCTCGACTATGTGGATCAGCGGGCCGGCCTACTGCTCGGTCGCGGCGGCGAGCTGGGACACCCGGCGACCTACAGTTTTCCCCACCGCACCTTCCAGGAGTACCTGGCTGGTTGTTACCTGGTCGGCCAGCGCCAGCCTGACCGCACCTACTATGCCCATGCCGCTGAAGGGGACTACTTCGGCCTGGCCGCACGCCTGGGCGCCGAAGAGCTCCTCTACAACCGTCGCAATCTGCACGGCCTGCTCGATCTCGCCTATCACCTCTGCCCTGCGCACGAGATCGCGACCACGCAGGCCCGCCGCGCGACCCTCTGGGCTGGCCTCACGGCTGCGCTCGCCGGGCGCGAGACGATTGAGCGCGACGCCAACGGCCCGGACGGTGGGCCGGTCTACCTGGCGCGGCTGATCCCACGGTTGGCGGCTCTGCTCGCCGCCGGCCTGACGCCGCCCGAACGCGCCGATGCCGGTGTGGCCCTGGCCCGGCTGGGCGATCCGCGCGGCGAGGCGATGACGATCGAGGGCATGGCGTTTTGCTTTGTGCCCGCGGGGCGGTTTGTGATGGGCAGTGCGGCCGGCGACAAAGCGGCCGACAGCGACGAGAAGCCGCAGCATGCGGTTGATCTGGCTTACGGCTACTGGATGGGACGCTACCCCGTGACCAACGCGCAGTACGCCGCGTTCGTGGCCGCAGGCGGGTACAAAGAGGCCAGTTACTGGCCGGAAGCGGCGGCGGCCGACTTTTGGCGTCAGGGCGAATTCAAGGGGCGCTGGGACGATACGTGGCGGCGCGGGCCGAACGATTACGGCGAGCCGTTCACGCTGCCCAACCATCCGGTCGTGGGGGTGAGTTGGTACGAAGCGTTGGCCTTTGTGCGCTGGCTGAGTGGACACGCGCGCCAATGGCTGCCGGCGGGGTGGGAAGCACGGCTGCCGAGCGAGGCGGAGTGGGAGAAGGCGGCGCGGGGCGGCGAAGAGATACCCGTGTCAGCGGTGATACGACCGTTGGGTGCGGACCTGGCCGCGGCGCCCGGGATAATGCGGCAGGCGAACCCGGAACCCCGGCGCACCTACCCATGGGGCGAAGAGATCACGCCGGAGAAGGCCAATTACAGCAACGCGGGGATTGGCGCGACCAGCGCGGTAGGCTGTTTTCCGTTGGGTGCGAGTCCGTACGGTGTGGAAGAGTTGAGCGGCAACGTGTGGGAGTGGACGCGCAGCTTGTGGGGAGAGAATTATCCTTACCCGGGCGATGTACAGGGTAGGGCCTCGCGCGAAAACCTGGCGGCAGGACCAAATGAGTCGCGTGTCCTGCGGGGCTATTCGTATTATGGTAATAGAACAAGCGTTCGGTGTGCTTATCGCGACGGGGACGACCCGTACTACCTCGACAGGAACGGCGGGTTTCGTGTGGTGGTGTCCCCATTATGACTCTGAACGCTGACCCCTCTGACCTCTGTAACTCTGAAAATCTGAAAAACATGATGGGCAGGTCAGCACTGGTATGTTTTCTAGCCCCCAGCCCAGCCAACGTGGCGACCGGCCAACCAATCCAAAACCGCCGGTAGGCGGCGAAATTTTTTTTCGTGCCGCACCCCATTCTCGGCTGCCAGCTCAGGAATTCCAAATGTGGCCGGGTTTTTGACCACAGATGCGTTTTCTCCGAAAACGCAGAGATCACAAAGAACGCAGAGAAGTTGCCGATTTGCGTCTGATCTGCCGTTTCTTTGTGTTCACCAACCCCCCGCATGTGCTCCTTGTGGTTGAATGTGCGCTACATTTGGAACTGCTGCCGGTTTTCAGCCTGGTTGTCAGCCTCTGTGATGTGTGCTAGAATTGAGACCAGGTGCGGTGGGGATTCTCCCGCCCAACCAAGTGCATGAATTCGTTCAATTCGTTCAATTCGTGGCAGGACGCTGGCAAAACAGGACAGGATTTCATGGACGGTGGTCAGATCGTGGCCGCTGCGCTGAAGGCGCAGGGCGTGACCTTTCTTTATACGCTGGTCGGCGGGCATATTTCGCCTATCCTGGTGGCCGCGCAGCAGCAGGGCATCCGTGTGGTGGATGTGCGCCATGAGGCCACCGCGGTCTTCGCGGCCGATGCCACCGCGCGCCTGACCGGCATCCCCGGTGTGGCCGCGGTCACGGCCGGCCCGGGCGTCACCAACACGCTGACCGCGCTCAAGAACGCGCAGATGGCGCAGTCGCCCGTGGTGCTGCTGGGCGGCGCCGCGCCGACTGCGCTGCGGGGTCGCGGCGCACTGCAAGACATGGACCAGATGTCGCTGCTGCGCTCCGTGGTCAAATGGTCGGCGGCCGCGCGCCGCGTGCGTGACCTGGCGCCCATGCTGCACACCGCCTTCGAACAGGCGCAGAGCGGCGTTCCCGGCCCGGTCTTTGTGGAATGCCCGATTGATCTGCTGTACGCCGAACCGGTGGTGCGCAACCTCTACGGCGCGCAGAGCGGCGGACGCAGCCTGGCCGGCCGTCTGCTGCAGGCCTACCTGCGCTGGCATGTCAACCGCCTCTTCGCCGGCGTGCCGGCCAACCCGGTGCAGGCGCCGCGGCCGATCTCACCGGCGCTGCCCAGCGCGGAACGGGTCGCGGCCGCGGCCGCGGCGCTGCAAAAAGCGCAGCGCCCGGTCATCCTGATCGGCAGCCAGGCCCTGCGGACGCCCAATCAGGCCGCCGACCTGGCCGGGGCGCTGACCGCCATCGGCGCGCCGGTTTATCTGTCCGGCATGGCGCGTGGCCTGCTTGGACGTGACCATGCGCTGCACCTGCGCCACAAGCGCCGCGAGGCGCTCAAGGAGGCGGACCTGGTGCTGCTGGCCGGCGTGCCCTGCGATTTCCGCCTCGATTACGGCAATCAGATCGGCCGCCGCGCCCGGTTCATCTCCGTCAACCGCAGCCACGACGATTTGACCAGGAACCGGCGGCCTGACATTGGCATCCAGGCCGACCCGGGCGCGTTCCTGCGCCAATTGGCCGCGCACCAGGTTGATGGCGAACGCTGGGCGCCCTGGCTGGCGCAGATTCAGGCGCGTGATCGCGAGCGCAATGCGGAAATTGCCGTGCAGGCCGAAACGCCAACCGCGTCCATCAACCCGCTGCACCTCTGCCGCGAGATCAACGCCGTTTTGGGCCCGGACAGCATCATCGTGGCCGACGGCGGCGACTTTGTGGCGACGGCCTCTTACATCGTGCAGCCGCCCGGCCCCTTGACCTGGCTGGACCCTGGCCCCTTCGGCACGCTGGGCGTGGGCGCCGGCTTTGCCCTGGCCGCCAAACTGTGCCGGCCCGCGGCTGAGGTCTGGCTGCTCTACGGCGACGGCGCGGCCGGCTTCAGCCTGATGGAGTTCGACACCCTGGTGCGTCACCAGGCGCCGGTCATCGCCGTGATTGGCAACGACGGCGGCTGGACGCAGATTGCCAGGGAACAGGTGGAGATGCTGCACAGCGACGTAGCCACCGTGCTGGCCCAAACCGACTATCACCGGGTGGTGGAGGGGCTGGGCGCAGTCGGCTTGCGGCTGGACGACCCTGAGCTGGCTGCGGAAACCCTGGCCCAGGCGCGGCAGGTCGCGGCCACGCGCCCGGTCCTGGTCAACGCGCTCTTGGGCAAGACCGACTTTCGCAAAGGCTCCATCTCGATGTAATTTCAATTTGTAGGGGCGATTCCTCGCGGTCGCCCGCATGGGCAGGCGCATGGCCATGCCCCTACTCATCGAAAGACGGACAGAGGGATTCGGAGGGATTCGATGGAAACACAAACACTCTATGAAATCATCGGCTATGTGGCTTCGATCGTGGTGGCGATTTCGCTCACCATGCGCTCCGTGTTGCGCCTGCGACTCGTCAACCTGATCGGCGCCGCGGTCTTTACGATCTACGGCGCGCTCATTCACGCCTACCCGGTGGCGGTGCTCAACGCCCTGATCGTGCTGATTGATCTTTACTACTTGATCGAGATGGCGCGAGCGCGGGCCTACTTTGCTCTGCTGGAGGTCACGGCGGAATCCAAGTATCTGCCCGCGTTCCTGCGCTTTCATGCCCAGGGCATTCAGCAGTTCTTTCCCCACTTCGACTACACGCCCGACCCGGCCGATGTCATTCTGTTCGTGCTGCGTGACATGGTGCCGGTGGGTCTCTTTATCGCGCAGGCCGGTGAGCCAGGCGAGATGAACGTCCTGTTGGATTACGTGGCGCCTGGCTATCGTGATCTCAAGCCGGCGCTGTTCCTGTATGCGCAGCAGGCGCCGCGCTTCCGCGCCCAGGGCATCACGCGCCTGCGTGCAGCCGGCAGCACGCCGGCCCATCGTAGCTACCTGGAGCGCATTGGCTTTACGTCACAGGGCGACTACTACTACCGGTCGTTGGCCTGATCCTGGCCGCCCGGCCGCGCCAGATTGCCCATGGAGGGGTAAATCATCGTGTTCGAATTGTCCTATCGCCCGCCCAGCGTGCGGGCCATCATGGTGGGCGTCTTTCTGACCCTTCTGCTTTGCGTCATCGGCTGGTCCCTGGGCAGCGTCGCCAAGCTGGTCGGCTCCCTCTTTCTCTTTCTGCCCGATCAGCTTGGCATTGTGCGCCAGGTCGAGCGGGCAGAAGTGATCTCGTTCGATCTCACCCATTCGCCGACGGTCGTTGATCTGCCGGCCGCGGGCCGCTATGCCTTCTACATCGCCGACGTGGATCTGCTGACCATCACCGATCAGATCATGGAGACCGACGCGGCCCCCTGGCTGGCGGTGAAAGCGCTGGATGGTGGGCGCACGCTGCCGGTGACCTTCATCCGGCGCGGCATGGCACTCTATGACACGCCGTTTGCCGCGGGCCGGCCGGTCATGAGCTTCGATGCGCCCAGCGCCGGTCGTTATGAGGTGTCTCACCTGGCGCGTCCGGCCGTGGCAGCCATCGTGCCAGACTACACCAGCGGGCATGAAACGGTCTTGCTTCTCGTCTACCTGGTGCAAATCACCATTGTCCTGGGCGTGCCCAGCCTGTGGTACTATCTGCGCCACCGCGAGCAGTGGGAGATGACCACCGCGCTGCGCGCGCAGCGGCGCATCGAGACCGATGCCTTCTGGACGCAGCAAAAACCGCACAAGCCAAAGGAATGACGGCACGCCTCTTTCTCACCACGTCGTCGCGCCCCAGCCCAGGAGCAAACGGCCGGCCAGGAACAGCCCAAAGGCCACGCTGACGGCCCCGCAGATCCAGGTATCGGTGCGCGTGAAGCGAATATCCTGCCAGACACTGCGCGTCCCTGGAGCGCCGAAGCCGCGACAGGCCAGCGCCAGCCCCAGATCCTGGCTGAGGCGCAGGGCCGCAATGATGACCGCCACCAGCACCGGCCGGTAGGCGGACAGTCGCGCCAGCAGGCTCTGCCGTTCAGGCGTCCAGCCGCGGGCCTGCTGCGCTTCGATGATGTTGACCCACAGGCCGTAGGTGGTGGGCAGGTAGCGCAGGGCCAGGCTGAAGGTCATCCCGTATTCGAACGGCAGCCCCAGGCGCACCAGTCCGAGCACCAGCGCCTGCGCCTCGGTGACGAACAACAGCAGCGAGGCGGCAAAGGCCATCACATTGGCGCGCAGTGCGAAGCTGACCCCATCGAGCACGCCGCCGCTGGTGACGACGAGCGGGCCAATGTGCAGCAGTGGCGCACCGGCCCCGCTGGCAAACAGGGGCTGCAGCAGCAGAATGAAGAAAGTCAGCGGGGCCATGCGCGCCCACAGCCAGCGCAGCGCCGACCAGGGCACCCCGGCTCCGACCAGCAGCAGGTGAGTCAACACCAGCAGCCCGGCCAGCAGCGCCAGGTGCTTGAGCAACAGCGCCATCAGCAGCAGCACGCCGACCAGCAGGAACTTGCTGCGCGGATCAAGCCGGTGCAACCAGGACGCGCCCGGCACAAAGAGATCAAAGCGCATGGGCCGTCTCCCCGACAGGCGCCGGCGTCAGACCAGCCTCAAGCAGGAGGGCCCGCTGCCTGAGCACCTCACCGGGCGCGCCGTCGGCCACCAGGCGGCCGTCCTGCATCACCAGCACGCGCTGCGCATGATCCGCCACCAGCGCCAGGTCGTGCGTCACCAGTACCAACGTGATTCCCTGCGCATGTCGTTCGTGCAGCCAGGCCAGCAACCCGCCACGGGCCTCGGCATCCAGGCTGACCGTCGGCTCGTCCAACACCAGGATGGGCGTTTCCAGGGCCGCCACCGCCGCCAGGGTGACGCGGCGCCGCTGCGTGAAGCTGAGCACAGCCGGCGGCTGCCCCGCCAGCTCGGTCAGATCGAAGCGCGCCAGCGCCTGCGCCACCCGCTGCGCCACGCTTGCGGCAGGCAACCCCAGGTTGCGCGGGCCAAAGGCGACCTCGTCGCTCACCGTGGCGCTGAAGATCTGGCGTTCCGGGTTCTGAAACAAAAAGCCCACCTGGCGCGCCAGCGCACCCACGCTCTGGCGAGCGCTTTCCTGGCCCTGGACCAGCAGGCGCCCCTGGGTTGGGCGCAGCAGACCGATCAGGTGCTTGGCCAGGGTGGTCTTGCCGGAACCATTGGCGCCGACCAACGCCACGAACTCGCCGGCCGCAATGGTCAGGCTGACGTCCTGCAGCACGGGCCGGCCGGGATGATAGGCAAAGCCAAGCTGCTCCAGGGTGATGGCTGCGGTCGCTCCCGGCGCCTGCTGTCCGGCAGCCAGGCGTTGCCGGCTGTGGTCAGCAGGCTGGGCTGAACCGGGCTGTGCGCCATTGCCTGAGCGCACAGCGATGGCGCTGAGTTGCGCGCTCTCGCCTGACCGGGCAGCGGCATCTTTGGGAACATCGGCTGACGAAGTGACGGAGAGCAGGCGCCCGTGCTGCAGGTGTGCGACCCGGTCGGCAAACGCGGCGACGGCCGGATCGTCGGCTTCGGCCAGCACCACCGTGACATGGCGTTGTTGCCGCAAAACCTGCAGCGTCGCCAGCACTTCGCTGCGACCCCGCGGATCGAGACCGCCAAGCGGGGCATCGAGCACCAGCAGCGAGGGCTGCATCGCCAGGACGGCGGCCAGGGCCAGGCGTCGCTGCTGCCCGCCGGAGAGGCGTTCGGGCGATTGCGCAGCCACGTCGGCCAGGTGAAAAGTGTGCAAGGCCCAGGCCAGCCGCTCAGCGATGACGGCACGCGGCAGGCCCAACGCCTCCAGCCCCCATACGATCTCTGCTTCGACGCTTGGATTGAAGAGCTGGCTCTCGGCATTCTGGAAGGTCAAGCCGACGACGTCCACCAGCGCGGAAGGCGGGTGCTGCCGGGTATCGCGCTCCCCGATCAACACCTGCCCCTGAAAGCGTCCGCCGGTCAGGTGCGGTACCAGACTGACCAACGCCCGACAGAGGGTGGTCTTGCCGCTGGCGTTGGCGCCCACCAGGGCCAGCCATTCGCCGGGCTGAATCTCCAGGTCAATGGCATCCAGCGCCCAGGTGCTGAGACCCGGATAGGCGTAGCGCAGGCCGCTGATGCGCACCGCGGCGGCCCGATTCATCGCAGCGCCAGCGTTGACAGGATTGACAGGAAAATCGCCTTGCGCTGCGCCAGACAAGCGGTGCGGAGGGCCAATTACTCGGTCCAATGCCCGAACGCGCCCCACTGCGCCAGGGGAGGATAGGCACGCAGCACCGCAGCGAAGAGAGGAATGCCGACGATGCCGCCGCTCAGCGCCTGCAGGACATTGGGCAGGACACCAGTGACCGCTTCACCGATGCCGGTGAGCAGGATGCCGGCGAAAAAATAGCCGATGATGAGGATCAGACCGCCGCTGCTGACGGCGATGAGCTGGCCGTAAAGCCCAGGGATGCGCCGCGTCAGCAGGCCGGCCACATAACCCTGGATGCCATGCACCAGCAGGGAAAAGATGGCCCACTGGGCGTAGCCGGTGGTCGCATCCACCAGGGATGTCCCCAGGCCGCCGGCCACCGCGGCCACCCAGGGGCCAAAGGCAAAGGCGGCGAAGTAGATCGCGGCGTCACCCAGGTGAACGAAACCCTGGGAGCCGATGGGAATCTGAACCAGCCGCGTCAGAACATAGACCACGGCAATCATGATGGCAACCAGGGAGGCTACGCGTGGGTCAAGAGACTGTCGTTTCATGGTTTTACCTCGTGCGAGCGTGTGGGGATAGGCGTTATGCTGCAAGCGGGAATCGGCTTCACCCTTCCGCCTAAGGGGTCAGGCGCAATTCGTGCCTGCTTTCAGCATATTATACGCTGGATTACGGTTTTGTGAAGTTTACAACGACCTGACCGCGTGCTATAATCTTGTCATCATGCAAGCCATTGACAATGAACAATCTACCCGATACACGGTCCTCATCACGCTCAAGAAGCAGGGACGGCTGACAGCAAACGAACTGGCGGAAATGCTGACGATGACGCCGATGGGGGTGCGCCGTCACCTGGCCCTACTGGAGCACGACGGCCTGGTGCATCATGAGACGGTGCAGCGAGGCATGGGCCGGCCCAGCAACGTCTATTGGCTCAGCGAGCAGGCGCAGGACGTCTTCCCCGCCACTTACGCGCAACTGACCAATGAGCTGCTGAGTTACATCGAACTGCTCGATGGCAGCGCGCATGTGGATGCCATCTTTCAACGCCGCGGCCAGCGTCGCATCCAGCAAGCTCAACTGCGCCTGCAGGATAAGCCAACCCTGGCCGCGCGCGTGGCTGAGCTGGCGGCCATTCTGGACGAGGATGGCTACCTGGCCGATTGGCAGCAGGTGGACGACCAGACCTTTGTGCTGCGCGAGTTCAACTGCGCGGTACATCACGTGGCCCGGCGTTTTCAGCAGGCCTGCGGCTCCGAAATCGAGTTCATTCAGACGGTGCTGCCCGACGCCACCGTGGAACGTCAGCATCACATCCTGCGCGGCGAAACCTTCTGCGGCTATCGCATCGTTGCGCGTCAGGCAGGCAACCCATGATGACATTGCCCACAGAGGCCGGCGCACGGCAGCCGGATGCAGCCACGGCGCCCAGCGCGCCCGCGGGTCTGACCCTGCGGCGCGTGGCGGCCTACATCCCGGATCTTTTCTTCAGCGTGCGCGTGACCGATGCCATTCAAGCGCTGGGCGGCGTGCCCGATCTGGTGGAATCCGCCGACGAGTTGTGGGAAGCGATAGGGCGCTGGCCCGCGCTGGTGTTGATTGACATGACCGCGCCTGGCGACTGGCTGGCGGTGGTGCGTCGGGCCAAGAATCTACCGCACACGCGCCTGATCCCCATCGTGGCCTTTGGCAGTCACGTGGAAAGCGGGGCGCTGACCGCGGCGCGGCAGGCCGGCTGCGACCATGCCTGGGCCAGGTCGCGCTTCGTGCAGGAACTGCCCGCGCTGGTCAGGCAGCATCTGGAGAAGATACCGGAGGAGATCGAAGGCTGGGACGATGCGCCGGCCGCGCTGGCCGTGGCCGGCTTCGAGGCGTTCAACGCGGGACATTACTGGGAACAGCACGAACTGCTGGAAGGCGCCTGGCGTGAGGAAGCGCGTCCGGTGCGTGAACTGTACCAGGGCATCTTGCAGGTTGGCGTGGCGCTGCATCAGATTGAGCAGGGCAAATGGGCCGGCGCCATCAAACTGCTGCGCCGCGGCCTCAATCGCCTGGACCGGCTGCCCCCGCTCTGCATGGGCGTTGACCTGGACGCCTTTCGCCGCCAGGCGTATGCCCTGCATCAACATCTGATGGAACTCGGCGCCGAGCAGCCGGCTGTAACTCAGCTAGACTCGACCAAGTTACTCGATCGGTGCTTTTATCCGCACATCACGAGGAAGTCCTGATGAACAATCAGCCCGGGCCCCCCCCGGCGGGGGGGGGGGGGGGGGGGGGCGCCGGCCCCCGGCGGCGGGGCGTCTTTGTCAATCCAAAGGGGGATGGACGTTTATGGGTGTGATGCGTACTGCACTTCTGGCCCTGTCGCACAGCAAACAGGCCCAGGGACTGATCGTGGCTGTGCCGCTGTCGCGCAGGGCGGCGCGGCGTTTCGTGGCCGGCGAAACGCTCGCCAACGCGGTCGAGGTGATTCGTCAGCTCAACAGCCAGGGGATCACCGCGACCGTGGATTACCTGGGCGAGTATGTTTCCAGTGAGGCCGAGGCGCGCAACAACGCTGATGAGTACCTGCGGCTGCTGGATGCCATTCAGGCCAACGGCCTGAAGGCTGGCGTCTCCGTCAAGTTGACGGCCATGGGGCTGCATGTCGGCGATGACTTTTGTTTCACCAACGTGCGCCGCATCGTGGAGAAGGCCGAGCAGATCGGCAGCTTTGTGCGCGTTGACATGGAAGACGCGGCTGTCACCAGCCGCACGCTGGCGATTTATCGCCGCCTGCGTGACTCGCATCCGTGCGTCGGCGTGGTGATCCAGGCCTATCTCTATCGCAGTCAGCAGGACGTGGCCGCGCTGATTGACGAGGGCATGGCCGACGTGCGCCTGTGCAAAGGCGCGTACGATGAGCCGCCAACCGTGGCCTTCCCCACCAAGCCGGAGGTGGACCAAAATATGCTGGCGCTCTGCCGGCAGATGTTCGACGCCAGCGCAGCGCACGCCGCAGACCTGCACCTGGCGGTGGCCTCGCACGATGACCAGATTATCAACTACGCCAAGGCTTACGCCTATCATCACGGCATCGGCCGCGACCGCTTCGAGTTCCAGATGCTCTACGGCATCCGTCGTGATGTGCAACTGGCCCTGGTCAAAGAGGGCTACAAGGTGCGCGTTTATGTACCCTTCGGCACCGCCTGGTACGGCTATTTCATGCGCCGCCTGGCCGAGCGGCCGGCCAACCTGGTCTTCTTCCTGCGCGCTGGTGGGGCGATGATGACGGCGCGATCCGACGCATTCCTGGCCGGCAAGACCGCCATCGTCACCGGCAGCGGTCGCGGCATCGGCCGGGCGATTGCCATCGAGCTGGCGCAGGCCGGCGCGCAGGTGGTGGTCAACTTCTTTCGCCGCCGTGAATCGGCCGAGGAGACGGCCGCGGCCATCACGGCCGCGGGCGGACGCGCCCTGGTGGTCAAGGCCAATGTGGGCCAACTCGACGGCCTGCAGACCCTCGTGCAGGAAACGGTCAAGGCCTTTGGCGGGGTGGACATCTTCATCGCCAATGCTGCCAGCGGGGTGCTGCGGCCGGCCGTGGAGCAGGACGAGCGCACCTGGGATTGGACGATGAACATCAACGCGCGTTCTCTGCTGTTTGGTGCGCGGGCGGTGGCGCCGTTCATGCAGGCCCAGGGCTGGGGCCGCATCATCGGCATCACCAGCATCGGCTCCACCCGTGTACTGCCCGAATACGCCATGGTCGGCATCTCCAAGGCGGCCATCGAGGCCGCGGTGCGTTACCTGGCCGTGGAGCTGGCGCCGACCGGCATCGTGTGCAACGCCATCAGCCCGGGCGTGGTGGAGACGGAGGCGCTCGATTTCTTCCCCAGCAGGGACCAAATCTTGGCCGAAGGGCTGCGGCGCACGCCGGCCGGGCGCTTCGTGCAGCCTGAAGAGGTGGCGCGGCTGGTCGCGTTCCTCTGTTCGGACGATGCCCGCATGATCATGGGCCAGGTGATCACCATTGACGGCGGTTACGCCCTGTTGGCGTAGCAGCAGATGTTTGGAATGAAAAGAGAGTAACGGAGCGAAGCAAAATGAGCAACGACAACCGGCGTGCGCGGATTCGCACCAGGCTGGAAGAGGCCCGTCAGGAACTCCTGGATGTGTTGGACAAAATTACGCCTGACACCGAGATACAATCTACCGAAAACCCCGCCTGGACCGTTCATGACATCGTGGCGCATGTCACCCTGTCGGAGCGCGGACTGCAGGCCACCGTTCAACGCTTCCTGGAAGGGGTTGAGCTGCCCGCTGATTTCAGCCTGAACGTGTGGAACGAGCGCCAGGTCAAAAAAGCGGCCAACCGCTCGCTGGCCGAGATGATTGCGGCGATGACCGGCTCGCGCCAAGGGACCCTGGAACTGCTCGAATCGCTGAGCGATGAGCAGATGGCGGTCGAAGGCATGCATCCGGCCGGCTTTCGCACCACAGTCGCGGGCGTCTTCAAGGTGATGGCTTACCATGAACGCCTGCACGGCGCAGAGATTGCACGTGCCCTGGGACTGCCCGCACCCCGCATCCCGGCCTGGCCGGGAACCGACGTTTCTGTGACGAGAGAATAAAGAACATCATGCCATCTTTTCTGACCTTTCCTGAACATTTCTTGTGGGGCGCGGCCACCGCAGCCTACCAGATCGAAGGCGCCTGGCAGGCCGACGGCAAGGGGGAGTCCATCTGGGACCGCTTCGCACACACGCCGGGCAAGACCCGCAACGGTGACACCGGCGATGTGGCGTGCGATCACTACCACCGCTGGCCGGACGACATCCGTCTGATGCAGTCGCTGGGACTGCGCGCTTACCGCTTCTCCATCGCCTGGACGCGCATCCTGCCCCAGGGCCGCGGCGCCATCAACCAGGCCGGGCTTGATTTTTACAGCCGCCTGGTGGATAGCCTGCTGGCCGCCGGCATCGAGCCGGGCGTCACGCTCTATCACTGGGACCTGCCCCAGGCCCTGCAAGACCAGGGCGGATGGGCCAATCGCGACACCGCGGCCGCGTTCGTGGAGTATGCCGATGTGGTCAGCCGCCGCTTGGGCGACCGTGTCAAACTGTGGATTACGCACAACGAGCCGGCCGTGGTGGCATGGCTCGGCCATTCGAACGGTGAGCATGCGCCCGGCATCAATGATGTGGCGACGGCCGCGGCGGTCAGTCATCACTTGCTCCTGTCGCACGGCTGGGCCATGCCGGTGCTGCGCCAGAACAGCCCCGACGCCCAGGCCGGCATCACGCTGAACATCAACTGGACCGCGCCGGCTTCGCGCAGCGCGGCCGACCTGGATTTTGCACGCAACGTGGATGGCCGCTGGGTGCGCTGGTTCCTGGACCCGCTCTACGGCCGCCGTTACCCCGCCGACATCACCGCTGATTTGGAGGCCGAGGGCGCGTTCCCGCACGGCGTTCTGTCCTTTGTCCAGCCCGGCGACGATGCCGCCATCGCCGCGCCGACCGACTTCCTGGGCGTCAACTACTACAATCGCGTCATCGTGCGCAGCCAGGCGGTGACCGAGGCCGACAACCTGCCGCCGACTCTCATTCCCGCGCCGCGCGATCCCGACCATTGGACCGAGATGGGTTGGGAAACCTACCCTGACGGCCTGTTCGGGACCCTGGTGCGGGTGGCGTTCGAGTATCAAGCGCCCCGCATCTACATCACCGAGAACGGCGCCAGCTATGCGGACGGGCCAGACGCCGATGGGCGAGTGCATGACGCCCGGCGTCTCGCCTATGTGCGCCAGCATTTGGTCGCCGCCTGGCGCGCCATTCAGATGGGCGTGCCCCTGGCCGGCTACTTCGCCTGGTCGCTGCTGGACAACTTCGAGTGGGCGCATGGCTATGCGCAGCGCTTTGGGCTGACCTGGGTCAACTACGAGACGCAGGAGCGCATCGTCAAGGACAGCGGTCTCTGGTACGGACAGGCGGCGCGGGCCGGCGGGTTTGCGCCGGCGTAACGGTTCAAGCGCTGAAAGATAATCGAGAAGAAGGTCTTGCTGCATGAACTATCGTTCGCTTGGGCGCACGGGCCTGCGGGTATCCGAGATCGGTTTTGGCGGTTGGGCCATTGGCGGCGCGGCGTTTGGCAACTCCTACGGCCCCACCGATGACGCCGCCTCCCGCGCGGCGATCCAGCGCGCGCTGGAGTTGGGCTGTACTTTTTTCGACGCGGCCGATGTCTACGGCCATGGGCACAGCGAAGAGCTGCTCGGCCAGGCGCTGCATGACGCGGCCGCCCGCGACCAGGTCATCATCGCCACCAAAGTGGGCGCCAACTTCTATCACCGGGATGTTGACCCGGCCCTGGCGCCCGGCCTGAGCCGTCACCTGGGGCGGCCGCTGGCCGATTTCCCGGCCGACGCCGTGCTGCCCGTGGCGCATGGCGCCAATTTCCGCCCGGACTACCTGCGCTTTGCCTGCGAACAGAGCCTGCGCCGGCTGCGCCGCGAGGTGATTGACCTTTATCAACTGCACAACCCCGGCCTGGCCTTGATCGAGCAGGGCGAGATTTGGCAGGCGCTGGACGATCTCAAGCAGGCCGGCAAGATTCGTTTCTACGGCGTGTCCATTCATCAGCCGGTCGAAGGCATCGCGGCCCTGGTCGGCGGTAAAGCAGACACGATCCAGGTGGTGTACAACCTGCTCGATCAGGCCGCGGCCAGCCAGCTCTTCCCCCTGGCCCTGGCCCTGCAGGTGGGCATCATTGCCCGTGAACCGTTGGCGAACGGCTTCCTGGCCGGAAAATACGGGCCAGACACGCGCTTTGCGCCAGGCGATATGCGCGCGACCTGGCCGGCCGATTATGTCACGGCCCGCAGCCGCGCCGCGCAGACCCTGGCGGCAGAATGGGTGCGCCCCGGCCAAACCCTGGCCCAGGCCGCCATTCGCTTTGCGCTCGATCATCCGGCCGTCAGCACCGTCATCCCCGGCGCTAAGACCCCGGGTCAGGTCGAACAGAATTTGGCCGCGGGTGGGGTTTGGAGCGCGAAGGCGCGCGCGAAGGGGCGAAGGGGCGAAGGAGCGAAGGGGGTGAGGTGGGGGGGAGAGTATGAAGGACATGGGGCAAAGTAGGGGGCCGGCTATTGCATTTGGCCGTGCGATCTGTGGGGACTTGGATGCGGCCTTGCGCCGTGAGTGGCTGGTGACGAACGGTATCGGCGGCTTTGCGGCGGGCACTATCGCCGGCGCGCACACCCGGCGCTATCATGGTCTGCTCGTGGCTGCCTTGCGGCCGCCGCTGGACCGCACGCTGCTCCTGGCGAAGTTGGACGAATGGGCCGAGATGGATGGCGCCGTTTTCCCGCTTGCCTGCAACGAATTTCAGGATGGCACCGTGGACCCGCATGGCTACCGTCACCTGGAATCGTTTCACCTGGACGGCACGCTGCCGGTGTGGCGTTATGCCCTGGCTGACGCCATCCTGGAGAAACGCGTCTGGATGGTGCATGGTCAGAACACCACTTATGTCACCTACCGCTTGGAGCGAGGCGAGCGGCCCGTGCGCCTGGGGATCGTGGCCCTGGCGAACTACCGTGATTATCACGGCGACATGCAGATGCCGACCTGGACGCCGCAACTGGAAATCTGCGCCACACCGCAGGAGAACGGTCACTGGGAAGCGGTTGACGGCCGTTTCGAACTGAAGATCACGATGTTCGAGACGGCAACCCCGTTCTTTCTGACCGCCAGCCTGCAGGGCGGCCAGCCGGCGGAACCGGCCGCGTTGCGCTTCGAGGTGCTCGATCACCTGTACCGCAACTTCCATTGGCGCATCGAAGCGGAGCGCCAGGAGACCGACCATGAAGACCTGACCGCGCTGGGGCGTTTCTACGTGGATCTGCAGCCCGGTCAAACCCTGTGCCTGGTCGCTTCTACCGTGGGTATGGATCATGCAGACGCGGTCGCCAGCCTGAGCGCCGCGCAAACCCGCGCGATCGAGCTGCTGACCCGCGCGCAGGTGACGGACGAGCCGGCCTGGATTCAACAGCTCACCCTGGCGGCCGACCAGTTCATCGTGGCCCGCGACGACGGGCATACGGTCATCGCTGGTTACCCCTGGTTTACCGATTGGGGCCGCGACACCATGATTGCGCTGCCGGGCCTGGCCTTGAGCACTGGCCGGCCAGAACTGGCCGCGTCGCTGCTGCGCACCTTTGCCCGTTATGTCAATCAGGGAATGCTGCCCAATCGCTTCCCGGACGCGGGCGAAGCGCTGGGGGATGGCGATTACAACACGGTGGACGCCACGCTGTGGTATTTCGAGGCCGTGCGCGCGGTCGTAGCTGCCAGCGGCGATCCCGATCTCTTGGCCGCGATCTTTCCCGTACTGCAGGACATCGTGGAGTGGCATCACACCGGCACGCGTTTCAACATTCGCGTGGACCCGGCCGATGGCCTGCTCAGCGCAGGCGAGGCGGGCGTGCAGTTGACCTGGATGGATGCCAAAGTGGGCGATTGGGTGGTGACTCCGCGCCAGGGCAAGGCGGTGGAGATCAATGCGCTCTGGTATCATGCGCTCTGCATCATGGCCGATTTTGCTCAACGCCTCGGGCAGCCAGCCGCCGCGTATGAGCAGCGCGCCAACCAGGTGCGCCAATCCTTTGCCCGTTTCTGGCGCGATGACCTGGGCTTCTGCGCGGATATCCTGGACGGGCCGACCGGCGATGACCTGGCGCTGCGCCCCAACGGGCTGCTGGCCGTCGCGCTGCCCAACAGCCCGTTGACGCCGTCCCAGCAGCGCCGCCTGCTCGACGCCTGCGCCCGCCATCTGCTCACCTCGATCGGTCTGCGTTCGCTCGCTGCCAGCGACCCGAACTACATCGGCCTTTACGTGGGCAACCGCCGCACGCGTGATGGCGCCTATCACCAGGGCACGACCTGGGCCTGGCTGATCGGTCCCTTCGTGCAGGCCCATCTGCGCGTCCACCAGGACCCAACCCTGGCCCGCGCCTTCCTGGAACCGTTCCGCCACCACCTCAGCGACGCCGGCCTGGGCAGCATCAGCGAAATCGCCGACGGCAGCGCCCCCTTCGCCCCGCGCGGCTGCCCCTGGCAGGCGTGGAGCGTGGCAGAAGTGCTGCGAGTGTGGAAGATGCTCAGATCTGAACGCTGAATTCTGAACGCTGAATGCTCAGAACTGAATGCTCAGAACTGAATGCTGAATACCGCGACGCCACCTATCCCGACGATCTGGCACGCTGGCGCATCTACTGGCTCGCCCATCGCCGTCACCGCAGTTCCCCAACCATCAACCCGGCTCCGGCCCCCTGGCGTCCCACCCAGGTAAACCCATGACCCCCACCAATACAACAAGGCCGGCCCACAGACCACAGCCTGCGACCGACCTTGTCCTCGTGGGCAGGCAAGTTATGTTTGGTGCGACACCTATCCGACCTCGCGGCCGGCGCTCAACCCGCGCCCGCAGCTGCCGCTCGCGCGACCCGCCGCCTGGCAAACGCCGCGGGGAACACTGTCATTGTCGCCGGTGAGGGCAGCGTTTGTCTGCCTCTCCCAGCCTTTACGTGCGCCTCGCCCACAGCGCCAGTCTGGCATACCTCAGGCGCCTTGTCGAATCGCGGATGCCGGTGGCCGGTGGCGGCTGCGTCGCCAATCTTCCCTGACCTTTATGGTCGCGTTCTTTTGCTTGACGGCCAAGCCTCGTTCCTTTACCGGCGTTCTCTGTGGTTGTGGCTCGCTTAGAAATCTTGACGCTTGACGTCGCATATCCAGTGTGATTGGGCATCATAGAGAGCGAGAGGTCCGCTTGCCACCCCGTATCCGCCTTCCCGGCGCCTGAATTCCCTCGACTGGTAACTCATCCCCCAGCCCACCATCCGTCGTCTCACCCACGCACGGTCGCTCCCACGCGCATCCCACCCATCCAAATTTGACAAGTCTTTACAAAGCAAATCGAGTTTGGGCCGGTTCACGCCAGTTCGGCCTGACCGATCTCCTCTGGCTCATTCAGGTTTCAATCTCGCAATCGAGTTTGGGCCGGTTCACGCTTGCGCCTGGCGCGGGTAGGCGCTACGCTGACGGCAGTTTCAATCTCGCAATCGAGTTTGGGCCGGTTCACGCTTTTATGGCGGTCTCCCCTGGATCGCCGTCATGGCAGTTTCAATCTCGCAATGAGAGCGTTGCAGAATTCGATAACCAAGGGCAGGGCAAGGAATTGCTGATAGCCCGGTTTTGTGGGATTATTGCTTGCAAACCGAAATCCTTCCAAAGCACAGGCTACCTATGGATATTATACCACCTGCCGTTCGATCTGTCGTAGAGAAGTACCTCATGCAGTTGCTCTACTGGTTCAGCGACGAAATATACAAGCTACTGTTACCCCGTGCGCAGAACCATTTCCTGGTTGGCCTGCGCAATCATCTGAATTTCGGCACGTTAGAGACAGCGTGCGCCAAGTATCATCATGAGGGCGGGCGCGGTGCACCCGTCGTGCATCCGGTGTCCCGCTTGGTGCGGGCGTTACTCGTGAAGTACCTGCTGAATCTGTCGCTGCGCAACCTGGAAGAATCCATCCGCTGGAATCTGCTGGTCAAGTGGTTCGTGGGTTATGCCGCATTCGAGAGCGGACCCGACCATGCCACCCTGGAACGCTTCGAACTGTGGGTGATTGAGCACCAGACTCGCACCTTCTTCGATCAGATCCTCAACCAGATTGACCACGACTTTGCCGACGATCGAGACAAGTCGCAGATCGGCGATACCTATGCCATGCGCACCAATGCCGCAACCGAAACGATCATTTGGTTGATCCGCCATACGTGCCAGCGACTCCTGACGGCATGGCAAGAAATGGATGAAGCGGGCCTGGCTGCAGTGCGAAAGCAATTGGATCGAGAAGCGATCTTTGGCGCTGAAGACGAAGCGAAGGAATTCCGTCTCGATCAAACGCAGCGCGGCAATCGCCTACAAAGAACGGTGGCCGCTGCGCTTCAGTGCCAGGCGTTGATTCGGGCACAACTAGCCGAGCATCCCTCGTTGCCAGAGGCTCAACGTCAGGCTGTGTCCGCTTTGCTCGACATCTTGAACAAAATTATGACCGATGAAGTCTCGATTACCCGTAACGAGGCCGGTGAGATTACCAGCGTGCAGGAGTTACCCAAGAACAAGAAGGGGTCCTATCGTATCGCCAGCACCACCGATTACGATGCCACCTTCCGCGTGCATGGCGAAAAAACGGACTTCGGATACAACGTCAACCTTGCCGCCACCGATACCTTCATTCGTGAGATCAGGGCTGATACCGGCAGCCAACCAGACCCCGTGGCTATCCCTGATTTGCTCACCGCTCAGCAAGAGTATCACGACTTCATGCCCGTCAAGTTAATCTATGACAAAGCAGCCGGCACCGGCAAACACCACGCTGACGTTGACAAGGCCAGCGACGGTCAAACTCAACTCGTTGCGCCTCTCATGCCCTATGACCAGCGCAGCGAACGCTTTGCCCCTGACGACTTTACCTTATCGCCCGATGATCACTCCCTCACTTGCCCCCGCGGTCGGGTCAGCACCACTGCTTACCGTTCCCAAAGTGGCGACGGACGCAGCTTTCGCTTCACGCCCGCTCAATGCGCCGACTGTCCCTTGTTCGCTCAATGTCGGGGCGACCAGGTCCCCGCATCCCACATACGCCAGGTTTTCATCAGCGACCATCGCTCCATCCTTGCCAAAGCCCGCACCTATGCCCAAACCCCCCAGTTCCGTCTGGACCTCAAGCTCCGTTCGACCGTTGAGCGCATCATCGCCAACCTCGTCCGCTACCACGGCGCACGCCGTGCCCATCGCCGGGGTCGTCTCTTGTGCGATTTCCAGGCCAAAATGTGTGCCACCGCCTTCAACCTCCGCCAGTGGCTTCGTCGCCTGCAACGCCAGGCCCAAGCTGCGTCTGCCGTGCCCCAACCCTGACCCAGGGCGTACTGCGCCCTTCGACCGGCCGAAGGTGAGAAAGATGCTTGGATGACGGGAAAAATTGGGCGATTGACCCCTCCTGAAGCCCAAATTGACCCAAAAATACCTCTCAGGCCCCAACCAGCAAACCACTACTTACCATAACGTAAAATCAGCCGCTCCGCGAAGCCCCTCAGCCGCCGCTTGACCTTAATTCTGCAACACTCTCGCAATCGAGTTTGGGCCGGTTCACGCCGACGCCGAATGCGCTTTCGTTCCTGGGGTATGGGCGTTTCAATCTCGCAATCGAGTTTGGGCCGGTTCACGCGTACCGATTACTCCCGTTTTGCACAAAGAAATGGACGTTTCAATCTCGCAATCGAGTTTGGGCCGGTTCACGCCCACAAAACGTGCCGGCGAGATCATCGGCATCACCCCCGTTTCAATCTCGCAATCGAGTTTGGGCCGGTTCACGCCGCAGCCAGCACCTACCGCAGCCGTCTGCCCGCGTGTTTCAATCTCGCAATCGAGTTTGGGCCGGTTCACGCCCATGACGGCGCCTGGGGATCCTCAACCGATTCTGCGTTTCAATCTCGCAATCGAGTTTGGGCCGGTTCACGCGCGGGGTGCGGTTGATTCGGTTGAATCCCCGCTATGTGTTTCAATCTCGCAATCGAGTTTGGGCCGGTTCACGCCTGAGCAACTGCTTGCCTTTGCTCGGTTTAGAGCGGTTTCAATCTCGCAATCGAGTTTGGGCCGGTTCACGCCCTGCATCGGGCTACAGCCTGTATTGCGACAACCACGGTTTCAATCTCGCAATCGAGTTTGGGCCGGTTCACGCCACGATGGACTAAAGCCTTGGGGAGACAGAGAAGAAGTTTCAATCTCGCAATCGAGTTTGGGCCGGTTCACGCCTGACGAGCAGCCAGCGCACGCAGACGGTGCAGCGCGGGCGGTTTGTTTCAATCTCGCAATCGAGTTTGGGCCGGTTCACGCGTGGATGACGTGCGCGACATCCTGAATTTCTTCAAGTTTCAATCTCGCAATCGAGTTTGGGCCGGTTCACTGTTCAACGACAACTATAATTACTCATTGACGACAATTAGAACTGCCCACTAGGAAGCAGCAGGCAGGTCAGGTAAACTTCCTCTGATCATGAAGGAGAGGGAGGATAAGATGACTTGTACCGATGCTCAAGTGAGGCTAGCAATGCGTGAACGAACGAAAGGCCGTACCCAAGAACAATCGGCCGTCAAAGCGAACATTAAAGTCGAAAACGGTTGCTAAGTATGAGGAGCGGAACAACTTCCCAGTGAAGTGCAGCAACCACGGGCATATCGCACGCGAGACGACCCGTTTAGTGACTATTGGCCGAAGGTAGAGCAGATGTTAGCAGCTGCTCCAGAACTGGAAGCCAAAACGCTTTTCAGTGGTTGTGCGAACAGCAGCCAGATAAGTATCAGGAAGGCCAGTTGCGAACCCTACAACGGCGGATAGCCGAGTGGCGGGCGATACACCTGGCCCAGATCGCTGTTTTGGCGCAGGTCCACCGACCAGGCGAAATTCTGCAGACGGATGGCACCTGGCTAACGGAGTTAGGGGCGACAATTGCCGGTGAGTCCTTCAAGCATGTGCTGATTCACAGCGTGTTACCCTACTCCAACTGGGAATGGGGGTGGTGGCACAATCGGAATCACTATTGGCGTACCAGCGCGCCTTGCAGGTGACCCTGTTCAACTTGGGCGCGGTGCCGGTGTACCATCAGACCGACAATTCGTCGGCGGTTACCCACTCACTGAGCGCCAGCGATGAGTTGGGCCGGGGTATAATCTGGCTTACCTGGCTCTCTTGAAGCATTATGGGATGCAGCCGCGGACCATCCATGTCGGCAGCCCCGAAGAGAACGGTGACATCGAAGCGGCCAACGGTGCGCTCAAGCAGGCGTTGCGCCAGCATCTGCTACTGCGCAGCAGCTCGGATTTTGCCTCCGTGACAGATTATGAGCACTTCATCGCTCAGGTGATGACCCGGCGCAACGAACGTCGGCGGGAGCGCCTGGCCGAGGAATTAGCGGTGATGAAGCCACTGACGGTACCTCCGCTGGAATCGTATCAAGAATGCCGGGTGAGAGTCGGCCGGGGTAGCATGATCCGGGTGCAGCACAATGCCTACTCCGTACCGACCAGCCTGATTGGCCAAATGGTCATCGTTCACATCCATGAGTGGCACCTGGAAGTCTACTTCCGGCGAAACCTGATGGCAAAGATGCCCCGCCTTGTGGGCCAAAATCAGTATCAACTGACAATACCTTCGCCAAAATGGGGGTAAGTCAAATGTGAACTAAACGGGCTTTCGTAGTAAAGTTGTTGTTGATAGTTTACGAAAATCACAACACAAGGACTAGCGAAAGCCCATGCCTGATATTGTAGCACGTTTAGAGTGTATCGAATCATTAGTGACGGCGACGACGCTGCGCCAACTCAGCCGCATCATTGCGGCAGTGTTAGCATGACAGGGCGGGTGACCATGCTTGGCATCTCGCGCTGGGCCGGTGAAGGGGGCAGTTATCGCACGGTACAGCGTTTTTTCTACACGGTAGTGCCGTGGGCGACGTTGTTTTGGGCGTTTTTCCGCCAGCATCTATATCGGCCAGACGATGTCTACATCATGGTTGGCGACGAGGTGGTGGTGAGCAAAGCGGGGCACTACACCCACGGGCTGGATCGTTTTTTTGCGGGGGTATTCGGCCGTGTGATTCCCGGCCTGGCCTTTTTCAGTTTGGCACTGGTCAACACCAAAAAACGCCGCTCATCTCAGCTGCGGATCGAGCAAGTCGTGCGCAGCGAGGAAGAAAAAAGCGGCTAACCGTGCCAAGACAGTCGCTAAGCAGACGCCCAAACCGGCTGAGCCGCGCAAGCCGGGCCGCCCCAAAGGCAGTAAGAACAAAGCGGCAACCGAAATCACCCTGTCGCCGGAACTGCTTCGCATCCAAGCCATGCTGGAAGCTCAACTCAAACTTATGGGCAAATTGATCCCTCTGACCTATCTGGCCCTGGACGGGCATTTTGGTAACCGTTTTGCCCTGCACATGGTGCAGCAGTGCAAGTTACATCTGATTTCTAAGCTGCGCTCCGACTCGGCCTTGTACTTACCTTATACTGGCCCCTGCAAAGGGCGTGGGCCGCACCGCAAATACGGCGACAAGCTGGATTACCAGAACTTGCCAGTCGAGTACCTAAAACAAACGACCGTTGACGGCCAGATCGAAACTCGCATGTACCATATTCGATGCCTGCATAGAGAGTTTAGCCAGCCGCTTAATGTCGTGGTTATCCTGAAAACTCATCTGCAAACGCAAGCCTACGCCCATGTCACCCTGTTCAGCAGCGATCTCACGCTCGCCTACGACAAACTGGTTGACTATTATTGTCTGAGATTCCAAATCGAGTTCAACTTCAGGGACGCTAAACAGTATTGGGGCCTGGAGGACTTCATGAATGTCTCCGGAAACCGCCGTCACCAATGCCGCCAACCTCTCTTTGTTCATGGTCAACTTCTCCCAGGGCTTACTGCGCAATCTCCACGACACAGACCCAGATTGCAGCGTCCTAGACCTTAAAGCGCACTATCGCGGTGCCAAATATGTGACCGAGACCATTAAAATGCTTCCCGAAAAGCCCGAGCCAGTTTTATTGGCCCGCATCTTCAGTAAACTAGCCGCCTTGGGCCGCATTCATGTCGCTCAACCTACCCCCAACTCGCCCTAGCTGGCGAAGGTATTGAACTGAACTATCGGCACTTAGTGGATAGCCTGCTACGCAAACCCGGCGGCTTTCGGGATTACCGTTACCGGGAAGCCTTGTTTCCGACCGTTGTTTTCCGGCAAGCCTGGGAAATCTTGAACCAGTGGCACTCACCGCGCAAAGCCGACCTGATCTACCTACGCATCGTGCATTGGGCGGCGCACACCCTGGAAAGTGACGTGGAAGCCGCACTGAAACGTTTGCTGGAGAGTCCAGAAACCTGGGATGACACCGACGTTGAACGCTTGATCAAGTCTCCATCACCAGCGATACCCCAGTTGGCGACATCATCAGTCAATCTGGCCCAGTACGATGCCCTACTCAGGGAGGTGAACGATGACAGTGCTTGAACCAATTGCGCAACACTGCAAACGCCTGCGGCTGCCCAGCATCGCCGAGGCCGTACCGGAAGCCCTGAGCCTGGCCCAGCAGCAGGACTGGTCTCTCGAGGAGTTTCCTGCTCTATCTGTTAGAGCAGGAAACAGCCGGTCGCCAGCAGCGTCGGGTTGAGCGCTTGCTACGTGAGGCTCACCTACCACCCGACAAAACCCTGGCCCGGTTTGAGCAGTCCCGGCTGCCTTTACGCTTGCGCCGCCAATTAGCTGGCCTGATCGAGGGCGGTTTCATCAAGGAGGCAGAAAACATATTGATTTTTGCTAACCCAGGACTGGGAAAACACATTTGGCGCCGCGTTGGCTTACGAATGGATTCACCACGATTACAGCGTCTGGTTCACTCCGACCTATAAACTGGTCGACGGCTTACTGCGAGCCAAACGGGACTATGCACTGGAACCGGAACTGAAACGGCTCGATCGCTTTCAGGTGGTCATCCTCGATGACATCGGCTATGTTCAGCAGAGCCGGGAAGAAATGGAAGTGTTATTCACTTTTCTGGCTGAGCGTTATGAGCGCCGCAGCGTAGTGATCACCTCCAATCTCGTGTTTTCACAGTGGGATCAAATCTTCAAAGATCCCTTGACCACGGCCGGCGATCGACCGCGTGGTTCATCACAGTCGGATCATCGAGTTCGGGTCCGAAATGACCAGTATGCGAGCGGAAGCAGCCGCCCGCCGCCAATCACAGGAAATGGGTCAGGCTCAGCCTGGCCAGGTTGAGGCAATTCGAAACTAACCATTCAAAATGGGTAATTCTAATTGTCGCTGATGTGTAAATCTAATTGTCGCTTGACAGGTTCACGCCCCACGCCCCTTTGCTGTGCCTGCAGAAGTTGAAGGTTTCAATCTCGCAATCGAGTTTGGGCCGGTTCACGCCGTGAAGCTGGCCGCGTCCTAGAGGGGGAAATGATGGTTTCAATCTCGCAATCGAGTTTGGGCCGGTTCACGCCTCGTAGGCGGTTTTTCGTTGGTGGCATAGCCTTAAGTTTCAATCTCGCAATCGAGTTTGGGCCGGTTCACGCGGCAATGACGAAGATGTTCTCCATGACTATTCGTGGGTTTCAATCTCGCAATCGAGTTTGGGCCGGTTCACGCACCGTCATACCTTATTTGCACATCCACATCCACCCGGTTTCAATCTCGCAATCGAGTTTGGGCCGGTTCACGCGTTTATTTCGTTGCTGGTCATGGCCGGGCGCTTTGGCCTGTTTCAATCTCGCAATCGAGTTTGGGCCGGTTCACGCCATTGGTAGCTGCCACGGATGGCGTTACACTTTGGCGTTTCAATCTCGCAATCGAGTTTGGGCCGGTTCACGCTTTGGGCCTTTAGCCATTTCTTGAAATACTCCTCAGTTTCAATCTCGCAATCGAGTTTGGGCCGGTTCACGCTTGTCCGATTTGGCAAATCCCTGTCAGTTACGTTCTGTTTCAATCTCGCAATCGAGTTTGGGCCGGTTCACGCCAGTAGAGGCTCTCTGGACATTATTCAGTATGTTGGTTTCAATCTCGCAATCGAGTTTGGGCCGGTTCACGCAAAGGCCAAAGGTCGTTTTGACGGCACGTGGTGCAGTTTCAATCTCGCAATCGAGTTTGGGCCGGTTCACGCCAAGCGCCCGATAGTCGCCAGGTTCGCTTACAATGAGGTTTCAATCTCGCAATCGAGTTTGGGCCGGTTCACGCCGGGCAGGATGAATTGCAGGCCGAGCGGGTATACCGGTTTCAATCTCGCAATCGAGTTTGGGCCGGTTCACGCCGTGGTGCATGAATACTACCAGCGCCGTCAGCTACAGTTTCAATCTCGCAATCGAGTTTGGGCCGGTTCACGCGTGCAGTCGGAGGTGTCTCACCGGGTGGTGATGCGAGTTTCAATCTCGCAATCGAGTTTGGGCCGGTTCACGCCGACACCGCCGCCGATTACCCCGGTACCGAGTGGGGTTTCAATCTCGCAATCGAGTTTGGGCCGGTTCACGCTTTGACGAGCAGGGTAGGGGGGAGCGGTCCCCATTCGGGTTTCAATCTCGCAATCGAGTTTGGGCCGGTTCACGCGTCGTACCATGACGGGTATCGAGACGGGTTGAAAGAGTTTCAATCTCGCAATCGAGTTTGGGCCGGTTCACGCACGCTGATTAGACTGTCTGAAAAGAGAGCGGCATGAGTTTCAATCTCGCAATCGAGTTTGGGCCGGTTCACGCCTCCGCAGGGGACATGGGCAGCCGATTCAACAGAGAGTTTCAATCTCGCAATCGAGTTTGGGCCGGTTCACGCCCGTTCAGCCCCCAAGCCTTCCAACAACGTCCCCCAGTTTCAATCTCGCAATCGAGTTTGGGCCGGTTCACGCCCTGCAATAAAATCAATGCCAACCATCTTGTTGGCTGTTTCAATCTCGCAATCGAGTTTGGGCCGGTTCACGCCAGGCCAGGCCATAGGGTTAGGCCATAGGGTAAGTAGTTTCAATCTCGCAATCGAGTTTGGGCCGGTTCACGCGTTTGTGGATGGGCAGGTGTTGCGCGCGGCGGATGTGGTTTCAATCTCGCAATCGAGTTTGGGCCGGTTCACGCCCCGGCGCACGCGCCAAATGCCGCCGCCGATTCGATGTTTCAATCTCGCAATCGAGTTTGGGCCGGTTCACGCCTTTCGACTCGGCTCGGCGGTTCGCACCCAGTTCAGTTTCAATCTCGCAATCGAGTTTGGGCCGGTTCACGCAACGTCCCGCCCTCCCCGGCCTATGCCAACATGCTCGTTTCAATCTCGCAATCGAGTTTGGGCCGGTTCACGCCGTCAATTATGCGCCGTGGAGGTCGTCGGACTTGCTGTTTCAATCTCGCAATCGAGTTTGGGCCGGTTCACGCCCCCATTCAGCTGATCCTGCCGTGCCGCCCTTTCGTGTTTCAATCTCGCAATCGAGTTTGGGCCGGTTCACGCGCCCCAACGCCAACCATCGCATCGCCAGCGCCCTGGTTTCAATCTCGCAATCGAGTTTGGGCCGGTTCACGCCTGGATTCATGGCGTTGGCGAACAGCAACATCGAATGTTTCAATCTCGCAATCGAGTTTGGGCCGGTTCACGCCTTCCCCGACAATGCCGCCCATGCGACCGGTGCCAGGTTTCAATCTCGCAATCGAGTTTGGGCCGGTTCACGCCTTGCCGGTAGCGGTGCGCCCCGCTTCGACAATGTGCTGTTTCAATCTCGCAATCGAGTTTGGGCCGGTTCACGCTGTCGTCTGGACAATTGATGATGTCATTCACGGATAGGTTTCAATCTCGCAATCGAGTTTGGGCCGGTTCACGCTCGGAAGATCAGCCGGATGAGCAGGTCCCCACCGTTGTTTCAATCTCGCAATCGAGTTTGGGCCGGTTCACGCAACTATGACGCGGGCGTGCATGTCCGCCGCGTGCATGTTTCAATCTCGCAATCGAGTTTGGGCCGGTTCACGCTCGCCCGACACAGCGTCTTTCAGCGCGCATCCAATGTTTCAATCTCGCAATCGAGTTTGGGCCGGTTCACGCGTGATGGTGCCCCCGACGTTGTAGCGCCGGATGATAGTTTCAATCTCGCAATCGAGTTTGGGCCGGTTCACGCTGGGCTATGATGATGACGGCTTCAACCTGCCCTCCCTGTTTCAATCTCGCAATCGAGTTTGGGCCGGTTCACGCCCCGCAGCTATATCAGCCAAGCGCCCTTCGTCGAGAAGTTTCAATCTCGCAATCGAGTTTGGGCCGGTTCACGCCAGACTACCGGATTGGCAGCGGTTGGGATCCGACCTAGTTTCAATCTCGCAATCGAGTTTGGGCCGGTTCACGCGCTACTTGTCTGTCAACAACGCTTGTAAATTCATCGTTTCAATCTCGCAATCGAGTTTGGGCCGGTTCACGCACCTGTGGCGTATCCGCATCCTGACCCGACTCCTGAGTTTCAATCTCGCAATCGAGTTTGGGCCGGTTCACGCACGTCGAAAACGCAGCGCCACATCAACCAGCGATTCGTTTCAATCTCGCAATCGAGTTTGGGCCGGTTCACGCCAGGCGTTTCAGGCGTATGCTGCAAGCATCGGCAAGTTTCAATCTCGCAATCGAGTTTGGGCCGGTTCACGCGTGCGGATGTGTTTGTGCTTCTGGCAGAGATTGAGGGTTTCAATCTCGCAATCGAGTTTGGGCCGGTTCACGCGACACATGCGTTGGATCAACTTAGCCGAGATGCCAGTTTCAATCTCGCAATCGAGTTTGGGCCGGTTCACGCGCGTTTCCCTCCCTTTGGTTTGATTATACGCCAACAGTTTCAATCTCGCAATCGAGTTTGGGCCGGTTCACGCAAGTCAAGTCAGCCCTAGCCAGCCAAAGCAACGTAGTTTCAATCTCGCAATCGAGTTTGGGCCGGTTCACGCCTGGCGCTTGTCGTTGCGGTGCCTATGGCGCGACCGGTGTTTCAATCTCGCAATCGAGTTTGGGCCGGTTCACGCCACCGATGGGAATTGCCCTTTTAACGAGGCATTTCCAGTTTCAATCTCGCAATCGAGTTTGGGCCGGTTCACGCCTCTCGCTGGCGTGCGCCTGGTCACCTGTGGCACGAGTTTCAATCTCGCAATCGAGTTTGGGCCGGTTCACGCATGAGAGCATCGGCGCTGTTCCGATTATCTACCCTGAGTTTCAATCTCGCAATCGAGTTTGGGCCGGTTCACGCTGGGCCATGTCGAAAGACCCACGGCTACAGCAGAAAGTTTCAATCTCGCAATCGAGTTTGGGCCGGTTCACGCCGCAGGTGTACGGCTGGCTCGGCGCCGGGTTGCCCGTGTTTCAATCTCGCAATCGAGTTTGGGCCGGTTCACGCGGCTTGACTGCCAACTCCAAGCGCCCACCACTCGCCGTTTCAATCTCGCAATCGAGTTTTGGCCGGTTCACGCGTCGAATGGCCGAAGTTTAGCGCCAACGGAAACAAGTTTCAATCTCGCAATCGAGTTTGGGCCGGTTCACGCCTCTGAATGATACAACTTTGCTATGCTGTCATTGTATTGTTTCAATCTCGCAATCGAGTTTGGGCCGGTTCACGCTTCGGCGAGTTGGCCGAGTGCGACGCTGCGGGAGATGGTTTCAATCTCGCAATCGAGTTTGGGCCGGTTCACGCTAGTAGTAACAAATGCGGGCAACGTCGGCATCGGGACGTTTCAATCTCGCAATCGAGTTTGGGCCGGTTCACGCTTGACGCTGGCCGAATTCATGGGGTTGAAGGCTGATGTTTCAATCTCGCAATCGAGTTTGGGCCGGTTCACGCCTCGCGCGGGCCGTGGGGGGTGCGGGTGATTCTGAAGGTTTCAATCTCGCAATCGAGTTTGGGCCGGTTCACGCCTCCAATGACCACCTGGCGCAGGCGATTAGCTCCAATGTTTCAATCTCGCAATCGAGTTTGGGCCGGTTCACGCACTTGAGTTACCCGATCCGCTCGCAAGGACGCACATTGTTTCAATCTCGCAATCGAGTTTGGGCCGGTTCACGCAAAGATGCTGCGTCCTTTATGATGTTGTCAGGGACTGTTTCAATCTCGCAATCGAGTTTGGGCCGGTTCACGCAATACTGGCGTTGTCATTTTCTGTTCCTGCGTTACAGTTTCAATCTCGCAATCGAGTTTGGGCCGGTTCACGCGTGGCTGTGGTAAGCCAGCCAGCGGTTACTCGCTGGTTTCAATCTCGCAATCGAGTTTGGGCCGGTTCACGCATGAGCCAGCAGGGCGATGAAGCGGGCCGATGAGTGTTTCAATCTCGCAATCGAGTTTGGGCCGGTTCACGCCTCAGGGGCACGATGGTGAAACGGGGAGGGGAGTATGGTTTCAATCTCGCAATCGAGTTTGGGCCGGTTCACGCGATGGCGGCCAGGCCGTACATGCGACCGGCGGCTGTTTCAATCTCGCAATCGAGTTTGGGCCGGTTCACGCCACGAATCCAACCATCACGTGCGGCGCAACCTGGGTGTTTCAATCTCGCAATCGAGTTTGGGCCGGTTCACGCCGGGGCACCCTGGTCGTTGATGAGGCCGACTTTGCGGTTTCAATCTCGCAATCGAGTTTGGGCCGGTTCACGTGGATTCGACGATAGAGAGTTGGGAATGGACGCACGGTTTCAATCTCGCAATCGAGTTTGGGCCGGTTCACGCGGCCGGCGGGTTGGTGAATTGGTGGTATGACGTGTTTGTTTCAATCTCGCAATCGAGTTTGGGCCGGTTCACGCCTTCGGCAACTTTACGGATAAGGAGAAATGACCGTGGTTTCAATCTCGCAATCGAGTTTGGGCCGGTTCACGCTCACGTCGCGAGGAAGGACCTTCCGCGCGACGTGGAGTTTCAATCTCGCAATCGAGTTTGGGCCGGTTCACGCCCGCAAACGGGAATACATTCAGCTGCTCTGGCGGAGTTTCAATCTCGCAATCGAGTTTGGGCCGGTTCACGCCGGCAGCCTTGACTTGTATCCCTACACTGGCTATCAGTTTCAATCTCGCAATCGAGTTTGGGCCGGTTCACGCCGCGGACTATCGTACGCAATGTTACGATGAATACGATGTTTCAATCTCGCAATCGAGTTTGGGCCGGTTCACGCTTATACCTGGGGTGGGTGATGACAACGATAGCACGGTTTCAATCTCGCAATCGAGTTTGGGCCGGTTCACGCTTCTGTAGCGTAGTCCTGGGGTCTTTGTGCCCTAAGTTTCAATCTCGCAATCGAGTTTGGGCCGGTTCACGCGGCAGCCGGAAACGTCGTGCGTGCTGATGCCAATTGTTTCAATCTCGCAATCGAGTTTGGGCCGGTTCACGCCCGTCCAGCACTCGCCGGCGAGCGTCCTGATATTTGTTTCAATCTCGCAATCGAGTTTGGGCCGGTTCACGCCATCACGAACTCCAGCGACATCTGCTCGATGTTCGAGGTTTCAATCTCGCAATCGAGTTTGGGCCGGTTCACGCGGCGTAATCACCAGAACGCCCGCCATTTTTCCCCCAGTTTCAATCTCGCAATCGAGTTTGGGCCGGTTCACGCCTGCATCGAGTATGCAGCCGACACCGCCGAATGCGATGTTTCAATCTCGCAATCGAGTTTGGGCCGGTTCACGCCGGCATAGCTCGCGCTGCCCGTTGCACCAGGGCGATGTTTCAATCTCGCAATCGAGTTTGGGCCGGTTCACGCGTGAGGTGTGTGCCAGGTGTGCGGGCTGCATCCGATGTTTCAATCTCGCAATCGAGTTTGGGCCGGTTCACGCATGCCGGCGGGCTTCGGCGGCACGTTCAGCAGCGCCGTTTCAATCTCGCAATCGAGTTTGGGCCGGTTCACGCCCACAGCTTCCGGCGCGCACCCACCAGGCTGTCCCAGTTTCAATCTCGCAATCGAGTTTGGGCCGGTTCACGCCGCCAACGTGCCCGCGACCACGCCCGCGACGATTGAGTTTCAATCTCGCAATCGAGTTTGGGCCGGTTCACGCGAACATGAATATCTTGTAAGCGCGAATAAGTGATGGGGCCAAGGTGTAAGCGGGCCATCTCCATTAGTCAAGAGCGACACTGTATGGTATATCATATTTGGTAGCAAACATCGCTCGAGTAATGGGAGGACACATGAGCCACTTACGCATCTTGATCGTTCGGGTTGCGGACGAGAAGGAACCTGAACGGACGACGGAGCTGCATCGGATCGATCTACCTGCGGCTGATGTCGGGCAACTTGTATCAGAAACAGCTCTAAATCAACTGGAGGTAACGACTCTTGACACCGGGCAAGCTGTGATGCGCCACCTACTGGTGGATCAATGGCGAGAACTGGATCAACTGTTGGTGGGTAATCACCAGCAGTTTTTCCCCCCTCGGGGGCGTTCATCTTGATGGTTTTGCCAGCGTCAAAGTCGCCAGTCGGCTAGGTGTATTGCACTTACCACGGCAGGTTTGCTACCACCCAGCGACGGGAACGCACACAATGCCTGGCAATGCGATCTTACCGGAGCACAACGGGATGATCATCACCCGATCGTTACAAGAATGGGCGTGTTTGTTGGCTCAAGATATGCCGTTTGAGACGGTTGTGCGGCTTTTGAGCTGGCAGACACAGACGCCATCAGTCTTGTCAAGCACCGAGGTGCGGCAATTGGTCCGCACGCATGGGCAGGTAGTCCGCCAAGCGGAAGCTGATGAGGTGCAAGCCTTGCTTGCACAGGGCGATCTTGCCGGTTTACAACCGCACTTGATCCCTACTGAAGCCGCTCGACGGTCAGCGACTTGGCCCGCCGAATTGAATGCTGCCGTTGAAACAGCGTTGGCAGCCGAGACACCGCAGTCGCCAACCGGCGTTAGTGCTGGCGACTGGGCCCGTGTGCTCACGGCGCGACGTGCGGAACCGACGTTGACACTGGCTAACCTGGCACGTTTGGGGCCGACGGTGCAGCCAAATCAAATCGTGGCGAGTTTAGACGAAGTTAAGGTGCGTCAACCGACGCCGGGTGCTTGGTGGGAGTTGCACACAGCGCGCATTGTCACGACGCAGGGCTATCGTTATCTCAGCGGTACTGGCGCTACCTTTCTACAGCAGGTGTGTCTGTTGCTCGTGCTCTGTGGGGGCAATTCCGCCCTAATTACGCTGCTGGCCGATGGCGCCCGCTGGATTCGCAACTTCTTCGCCGAGCAATTGGCGCACTTACCGCATAAGGAACTGATCTTGGACTGGTATCACTTGCGCAAGAAATGCTGCGAACTGCTATCTATGATCTGCCGCAACCGCAAGGATAAGGCACAGTTGATCGGACGCCTCCTGCCTGCCCTCTGGTCAGGTGATGTAGGGGCTGCAGTGGCCTATCTCGAAGATTACCGGCCCGTTGCCAAGAATGCGAACAAGCTGGATGAGTTGATTAACTACCTACAGAACCGCCGCACCAGCATTCCCAACTATAAACTCCGCCGGCAAGCACGCCAGTTCAACGGCAGCGGTCAGGTGGAAAAAGCCAACGACTTGATTGTCGCCCGCCGCCAGAAGCACCAAGGTATGCACTGGAGTCAATCCACCACGGATGCACTGGCCGCTCTGAAAACATTGACTCTCAATCACGGCTGGGATCTCTACTGGCAGAAAGGACAGGTGCTACCCCTGGTAGCAGCTTGACCCATTACTTATTCGCGCTAACAATATCTTTAGTGCTGTTCGCAGGTTTCTGTTTCAATCTCGCAATCGAGTTTGGGCCGGTTCACGCGAAACCGAAGCCGGCCCTCGCGGTCGTATTTCTGTGTTTCAATCTCGCAATCGAGTTTGGGCCGGTTCACGCCGGCTGCGCCTGGCGCTGCAGGTGGCCGGCGAGATGGTTTCAATCTCGCAATCGAGTTTGGGCCGGTTCACGCCCCGCGTCGCCCAACGCCCGCAGCAGGTCCATCGTGTTTCAATCTCGCAATCGAGTTTGGGCCGGTTCACGCGACCGGCAAGGCGCCGACGGTCATCACGGAAACCAGGTTTCAATCTCGCAATCGAGTTTGGGCCGGTTCACGCGAGGCGGCCAGCAGCGGCACCCACGGCGAAGGCGGACGATCAGTTTCAATCTCGCAATCGAGTTTGGGCCGGTTCACGCATGATGGGGTCAATCGCACCCAGGCTACTGCTGTTGTTTCAATCTCGCAATCGAGTTTGGGCCGGTTCACGCCATCATGGCCGTCATCGGGCAGGCGGTGAGCCTGTTGTTTCAATCTCGCAATCGAGTTTGGGCCGGTTCACGCCAGCAGCGCCCGCACATCCGCCTCCGAGAACGGCGTGTTTCAATCTCGCAATCGAGTTTGGGCCGGTTCACGCCGCCATCGGTGTCGAATTCCAGCACATCCGACTGCGGTTTCAATCTCGCAATCGAGTTTGGGCCGGTTCACGCTCGAACAATGAACATAACAAATCCTGAATGGGAAAAGTTTCAATCTCGCAATCGAGTTTGGGCCGGTTCACGCCATGGCCGCCAACAACCACTACCGCTATCAGTGTCATGTTTCAATCTCGCAATCGAGTTTGGGCCGGTTCACGCGACGCTGGACAGGTCGTCAGTCTCCAGGTAATCGCCGGTTTCAATCTCGCAATCGAGTTTGGGCCGGTTCACGCGGAGATGGCGGGGTTGCGACGACAACCGTCACTGTGTTTCAATCTCGCAATCGAGTTTGGGCCGGTTCACGCCCGCTGGATCAGTGACGAAGCAGCAACCCCTACGCATGTTTCAATCTCGCAATCGAGTTTGGGCCGGTTCACGCCTGCCGAATAGCGGCGAAACGAGCGCCGAACTTTACGTTTCAATCTCGCAATCGAGTTTGGGCCGGTTCACGCCGACCTGTGAATTGGACAATGACGAGATCAACGCTGTTTCAATCTCGCAATCGAGTTTGGGCCGGTTCACGCCATTGCCCATAAACGCCAGGCCCGCCAAAATCATAACGTTTCAATCTCGCAATCGAGTTTGGGCCGGTTCACGCCTGTCAGTGCCAGTCGGGGGCTGGCTGGGCTTGGTGTGTTTCAATCTCGCAATCGAGTTTGGGCCGGTTCACGCGCTGCGGCCGCGGCCGCGCTTTGCGTCAACCCGTTGTTTCAATCTCGCAATCGAGTTTGGGCCGGTTCACGCTTCGCAATGGCAGTATCAGCGGCAGATAGGCATTTTAGTTTCAATCTCGCAATCGAGTTTGGGCCGGTTCACGCCTTCCAAGCAGTTATCAAGAGTCCGAATTAGCTGGTTTCAATCTCGCAATCGAGTTTGGGCCGGTTCACGCCCTGACCGACGAAGTCAAGCAGCTGGCCTCCGAGCGCAAGTTTCAATCTCGCAATCGAGTTTGGGCCGGTTCACGCTATCAGCGGGTCGGGCAGCAGTGCAGCCAGGTCATAGTTTCAATCTCGCAATCGAGTTTGGGCCGGTTCACGCACTGCGCATGATTCTCAGCATACTCCAGCAGCGCCAGTTTCAATCTCGCAATCGAGTTTGGGCCGGTTCACGCCTCATCTCCTTCGTCGCCTCGTTGTACGGTTTCAGGTTTCAATCTCGCAATCGAGTTTGGGCCGGTTCACGCAAGAAATGGGGAGCTAAAGAAATCTAAAGGATTCCGGTTTCAATCTCGCAATCGAGTTTGGGCCGGTTCACGCCTGGCGACCCTTCCCCGTCGCCCGAAGATGTGCGCCTGTTTCAATCTCGCAATCGAGTTTGGGCCGGTTCACGCCGCCAGGGCACCAGCCGTTGAGCGCGATGTAGCTGGTTTCAATCTCGCAATCGAGTTTGGGCCGGTTCACGCTCGGGAATGGCAGGCGTGGCGGCCGGCAGGACTGAGGTTTCAATCTCGCAATCGAGTTTGGGCCGGTTCACGCTTAGCCCGCTCCACTGCCGCCAGTGACCAGTGCCGGTTTCAATCTCGCAATCGAGTTTGGGCCGGTTCACGCAAATCCCCCACCCCTTCGCCGTACCCTGCGCCAGCAGTTTCAATCTCGCAATCGAGTTTGGGCCGGTTCACGCGTCCACGTTCAGCGGTGCGGTGCTCGCCGGCTGTATGTTTCAATCTCGCAATCGAGTTTGGGCCGGTTCACGCCAGGACATGGGGTGCGGACACCCGACGCACTGGGAAGTTTCAATCTCGCAATCGAGTTTGGGCCGGTTCACGCCACGTCACGCCCTGGGAAGGTGGGCACCCACTGCCCGTTTCAATCTCGCAATCGAGTTTGGGCCGGTTCACGCTTGACGGCGCTGCGCAGGCTGCTGCTGGCGAGGGTGGAGCGGAGTTTCAATCTCGCAATCGAGTTTGGGCCGGTTCACGCGTTTGAGATTTTCAATCGAAAGAAGGAAAACGCGTGGTTTCAATCTCGCAATCGAGTTTGGGCCGGTTCACGCTGATCTCAATTGACCCGCCGACCTCATGTTTCTCTTGTTTCAATCTCGCAATCGAGTTTGGGCCGGTTCACGCTGGGCCATCTCGCGGCAGGTCTGCGATATGAAGGCGTTTCAATCTCGCAATCGAGTTTGGGCCGGTTCACGCACGCAAGTGTTTGCGGCCAAATGGAACTATCGTACTGTTTCAATCTCGCAATCGAGTTTGGGCCGGTTCACGCGTTTAGGCGCCATGGGTGGTCTCCAGGTTTTCGAGGAGTTTCAATCTCGCAATCGAGTTTGGGCCGGTTCACGCTGCGCTGTTCCAGGCATTCAGAGATCAGGCGGTAAGTTTCAATCTCGCAATCGAGTTTGGGCCGGTTCACGCATGAGGATGTCGGAGTTGCGGCGGAGATTGACCAGATGAGTTTCAATCTCGCAATCGAGTTTGGGCCGGTTCACGCTAGGATAGCGCGGGCTGCGGCTGCGTCGTCTGGCTGTTTCAATCTCGCAATCGAGTTTGGGCCGGTTCACGCCTCAGCGTATGGGGGAGAGTTCAGCGGCTCCCCGGTTTCAATCTCGCAATCGAGTTTGGGCCGGTTCACGCAAGGAAAGGAAAGGCCCAACATCATATGCAAATGTACGTTTCAATCTCGCAATCGAGTTTGGGCCGGTTCACGCAACGTCCCCGGCACTTGGCAGTAGAGCATGGCTTTGTTTCAATCTCGCAATCGAGTTTGGGCCGGTTCACGCGTGGATGGTGCAAAAACGCCAGCCATGTGGGGTGATGGTTTCAATCTCGCAATCGAGTTTGGGCCGGTTCACGCTTCTTCAGCCGCTCCAACTCCGCACTCATCGTGCGGGTTTCAATCTCGCAATCGAGTTTGGGACGGTTCACGCCTGGGATGCCCGGTGTTTCGGGGGTGGCCCGCTTATCCGTTTCAATCTCGCAATCGAGTTTGGGCCGGTTCACGCCTGGCGCTGGCACAACAGGCCCGCCTGGATGCGCTGATGTTTCAATCTCGCAATCGAGTTTGGGCCGGTTCACGCAGACGGCAAGCAATTCGCAAAACAAGGCAAATGGGCGTTTCAATCTCGCAATCGAGTTTGGGCCGGTTCACGCCTGTCGCTGACGAATCCGCCAAACTGGACAGTTGAAGTTTCAATCTCGCAATCGAGTTTGGGCCGGTTCACGCTTGACCCCGACGCCGTGATCGAACTTGAATCCGGAGATGTTTCAATCTCGCAATCGAGTTTGGGCCGGTTCACGCACGTTGGCGGCGTTGCGCACGTCCAGGCCCTGCACGTTTCAATCTCGCAATCGAGTTTGGGCCGGTTCACGCCGTGATGACCTGCCCGTCGTAGAAGTCGGTCGGCGGGTTTCAATCTCGCAATCGAGTTTGGGCCGGTTCACGCTGGGGGCTCTCTTCGGCCCCTGGCGCAAATTTTGTGTTTCAATCTCGCAATCGAGTTTGGGCCGGTTCACGCCTTCGAAGGCGGCATGGTGTTCTGGGAAAAATACTACGTTTCAATCTCGCAATCGAGTTTGGGCCGGTTCACGCAGGGGGAGGTAGCGGATCATGTCGTTGTGGTCAATGGTTTCAATCTCGCAATCGAGTTTGGGCCGGTTCACGCCGTCATGGCTGGACAGTGAGCAGCTGACGGAGTGGAGTTTCAATCTCGCAATCGAGTTTGGGCCGGTTCACGCTACGATACGTTCGTGCAAACCGCGGTTGACAATTTTGTTTCAATCTCGCAATCGAGTTTGGGCCGGTTCACGCACCCACAAGCTACGGGGTGGATTGTGTGGGATAAGCGTTTCAATCTCGCAATCGAGTTTGGGCCGGTTCACGCCATTGCACCTGGCTTGGCATCCCACAGCCGCAGAAACCAGGCGAAGAGTTTCAATCTCGCAATCGAGTTTGGGCCGGTTCACGCCAGGCCGGCGGCCGAGGGGTCGGTCACAAACTCGCTGTTTCAATCTCGCAATCGAGTTTGGGCCGGTTCACGCAATGGCAGGAACAACGTACCAGGTCATCAACACGACGGTTTCAATCTCGCAATCGAGTTTGGGCCGGTTCACGCTGCGATGGCGAATCAGGAGCAGATCAAGCCGATTTTTGTTTCAATCTCGCAATCGAGTTTGGGCCGGTTCACGCCCCAATCGCCACATCGGGATAGGTTTTAACGGCATGAGTTTCAATCTCGCAATCGAGTTTGGGCCGGTTCACGCAGGTATTGCCATCTGGTTGACAGTGTAATCACCGCCGTTTCAATCTCGCAATCGAGTTTGGGCCGGTTCACGCTTTAGCGTGGCCGGCCGCGCGGAGGATGGGCTGCTCGTTTCAATCTCGCAATCGAGTTTGGGCCGGTTCACGCTCCCCCCTTCCCTCTGTCCACTCCGTCCACCCCGTCGTTTCAATCTCGCAATCGAGTTTGGGCCGGTTCACGCACGGTGGGGGCGACGTTGGGCGCGCGGTTGCTGATCGTTTCAATCTCGCAATCGAGTTTGGGCCGGTTCACGCCGGCAAAAATGGACGATGAGATGGTGAGGCTGCTGGTTTCAATCTCGCAATCGAGTTTGGGCCGGTTCACGCATCAGTTTGCGCCCGGCGGCAATGGGCCATTCGAGGTTTCAATCTCGCAATCGAGTTTGGGCCGGTTCACGCCAGGATTTCCTCGACCGAGGGCAGCGCCAACGCGCCCGTGGTTTCAATCTCGCAATCGAGTTTGGGCCGGTTCACGCGCCGCCGAGCGCCAGGCCCACATCCTGGGCATGATTGTTTCAATCTCGCAATCGAGTTTGGGCCGGTTCACGCCCGTCCCGTCTCTTCGTTAGGCCAGGCCACGACAAATGTTTCAATCTCGCAATCGAGTTTGGGCCGGTTCACGCCAGGCCGCTGCGCTCGCGCCATGAGTCGCCTGCCGCGGTTTCAATCTCGCAATCGAGTTTGGGCCGGTTCACGCTATTTGCCCCAACAGCACCCTTCCACATATCTTTCCGTTTCAATCTCGCAATCGAGTTTGGGCCGGTTCACGCTTTTAGCGGCGACTATTCGGGCCTGGCGATATGAAGGTTTCAATCTCGCAATCGAGTTTGGGCCGGTTCACGCACCGCGAACGGGAATACATTCAACTGCTCTGGCGGAGTTTCAATCTCGCAATCGAGTTTGGGCCGGTTCACGCCTGATCGTCAGGTTTGGCATTTGGACCGGGCAGCGGTTTCAATCTCGCAATCGAGTTTGGGCCGGTTCACGCGGAGATTCCCATTTCTTCGCCCCTTCGCCCACCCTAGTTTCAATCTCGCAATCGAGTTTGGGCCGGTTCACGCCGGCACAATCCGAAATGAGCTGCGGGTCGGGATGTCCGTTTCAATCTCGCAATCGAGTTTGGGCCGGTTCACGCCTGTCCAACACGACGGGCACCCTGACCGCTGTGGGGGTTTCAATCTCGCAATCGAGTTTGGGCCGGTTCACGCTGGGGACGACGACGCTGTCAGCGTTCACGATCTCGTGTTTCAATCTCGCAATCGAGTTTGGGCCGGTTCACGCGCCGAGTACACCGCCTGCGTCCACTGCCAATCGAAAGTTTCAATCTCGCAATCGAGTTTGGGCCGGTTCACGCCACGCGGGGATCGTGGCGGCGACGGTGGCGAATGTGGTTTCAATCTCGCAATCGAGTTTGGGCCGGTTCACGCGCGCTTGATCGGATTTTCTCGGTGGCGCAGCGGCTGGTTTCAATCTCGCAATCGAGTTTGGGCCGGTTCACGCCAGTATCAGCCATTCGTTCGTTCGATGAGTGGCATCGGTTTCAATCTCGCAATCGAGTTTGGGCCGGTTCACGCACCGCCCGTCCGACGATCCTGCTTGGGCCGTCCGCTGTTTCAATCTCGCAATCGAGTTTGGGCCGGTTCACGCGTCAGCCTCTACCCCCAAGAGCTTGATTACATAGACGTTTCAATCTCGCAATCGAGTTTGGGCCGGTTCACGCGGCGAATTCATCAGCCTGGTCGAACGTGATGTCCGTGTTTCAATCTCGCAATCGAGTTTGGGCCGGTTCACGCTTCATCCCGTCGAAGGTCTTTGACTGTGCTGCCATCGTTTCAATCTCGCAATCGAGTTTGGGCCGGTTCACGCTGCCGGTGCCGGAGTGGGGCGGGGATGTTCGCGTGCGGTTTCAATCTCGCAATCGAGTTTGGGCCGGTTCACGCCGGCGTCGCCTCGGCCACCAGCCGTTCCTGCTCAGGAGTTTCAATCTCGCAATCGAGTTTGGGCCGGTTCACGCCTCGATGCGTACCAGCCAGGGCGTCAGCGTCAGGCTGTTTCAATCTCGCAATCGAGTTTGGGCCGGTTCACGCGTGGATGTGGGGCAGGTGCGGGTGCGGTGCAACACGGTTTCAATCTCGCAATCGAGTTTGGGCCGGTTCACGCAGGCGTGGACGAGATGGACGAGGAGGACGAGGTGTAGTTTCAATCTCGCAATCGAGTTTGGGCCGGTTCACGCCACCCACGGCCTGGCCTCTACCTCGTCTATCAGGGTGTTTCAATCTCGCAATCGAGTTTGGGCCGGTTCACGCCGATGGGCTTTTTTTTGCCCATTTTCTTTGGTAACTGTTTCAATCTCGCAATCGAGTTTGGGCCGGTTCACGCCGTCACCCAGGACATGCTCGGCCACGCCTCCCCGTGTTTCAATCTCGCAATCGAGTTTGGGCCGGTTCACGCCAGCGACACCGGGGAAGGTATCGGTACCGAGGTGTTGTTTCAATCTCGCAATCGAGTTTGGGCCGGTTCACGCAAATTGGATATATCGGGACCAACGACAGACCTTTCTGTTTCAATCTCGCAATCGAGTTTGGGCCGGTTCACGCCAGGCGCAGGCGAGCGGCAGCCCAGCGTCGCCGTTTCAAT